>JBDOMS010000423.1:0-14487 GCA_039831735.1 Pirellulales bacterium | reverse complement strand
AGAGCGACCATGACTTCACCCATCTCGCCAAGTTTGCCTTCGGCGGAACTGAAATATCGACAACAACGCCTGTCTTGATTGCAGCTTTCGCAAGCCTTGTATTAGAGGGAAAACTTTTCACCTCGAGAACAATAACTCCCTGAGATTGCTTTTTTGCAACCACGGCTTCCAATTTTTCTCGTGCAGATGAAACGAATGCATCTGCCTGCCGTACAACAGCAACTCGAGTAGCACCAGAAAAAAGTGGAATGGTTGCTGCTTCATCAAACACATCTCGTGGATCAAAATCTTCATCACCAGTAAACTCTCTCCATGCCCAAGACCAATCTGCTTCTTCTGGACACACAGTGTCCCGAATCATATCAAGAAAAGTTTTGGCTAAAAAAGAGTCGTCACCAACAAGTACGACAAGTGACGCCCCACCAATTGACCATTCATCACCCGACGAAAGAATATCAAACGCGCTGAGTCGTTTTGCCACAGTGTTACACTCCTCAGTATCGAATCTATTGAGGGGATCAGTGTAACGAGTCTCACGAAAAATAACTGGAAAAGCGAAGACGGCTTATAAAGGAGACAACAACCTGTTTATTCATCGATCCTGAGAGGCATTGGTGGGGGATTCCCTTAAATCTCGCAGATGACCGATAAGACGATTACCAGAAATCTTTATGGGGCTGTCCGTTATTTTTTTTGCCACATTCCCTGCAATATCTTCAACTTCTACACAGATAAATGCACGAACTGGGGCCGTACGATCTGGATTCCACTGATACACCCCTTTCGGTTCAATGCCTGAAGCAATCGTAGACCATGGACCGTTTGCGTTTGGGGAAAATAAGATTCTTGCTGTCTGCGGAGCAATGAACTGGTCACGGCATGTGTATTCGATACTAATTGCTTTGTCGTGCTGAGAAGAATTTTCTACTGATACATTCACGTCAATCTCTGGAGGTTCATCGTCCACAACAACCCATACCTGCGGAGGCATGCCAGACAGCGGTGACAGGTCAGCACTCGCACCAGTTGTTGCTATTTCCAGACGGAATCCATAGAGACCTGATGATGGCACTGACACATCAATCGGGCTCACACCATCCGCATCGACACCGGACTGCTGCCAGGTAACGCCTCCGTCACGCGTTGACCATAATTCAACCTTCAGGCTTGTTTCATTCCCCTGATCAATCTCATAGTCCCATTGAAAATGCCTTGATGTACAGAGTCTGAGAGATCGGCCTCTATATTGCATACCCGCCCCATCATTTTCATCGTTGTTTGTCACAGTTGTTACTGGAGCACCTTGGAGGGAGCGAACGGACTCTGCTAAGGGATCCTTTGATATAAATCGCTTCACCTCACCACCTATAGCAGGGGGGATGCCAACATCCTTTCGAGTTACTCCAGTCCATTTTTCCTTAACTTCAGCAGGCCAGTCAGGTCCATCTGATTGAATTGTTCCTCTGTGAACGTTTTTATTCCTCAGTTCTGAATCTTGCGTGTGCTTCTGGCTTGATGCATTCACACTGAGAGATGGAACACGTAATTCTCGAGCAAGATCATCTTGGTTAAGACCTGGATCAGAAGGCTCAAGAGGAAACTGTTTGATTGTCTGATTGCCAGACTTGTCTGAAATAGTAATTCGTACAGCCAATGCATCGGTCTTGTCTCCAGCCCACCAGATCTCTTCACCAACTAAATGGGCTGGACTCTCACGAGAAAGTATTCCGACCGCAGCCAATACTTTCCAACCGGCATCTGCCACCGTTCTATACTCAAATTTCATGCCTTCAACATGCAATGAATCATCGGTTGCAGCGTACCGACAAATAATTTCCCCATCAGTACCTTTCCAAACATGAGCGACTACCCTTGGACCTGCCGCATTGACGAGTACTCGTACGTCGGGGCCCGCCCCACCACGAGTTCTCCCTTTGACGTCGATGACACGAATACGGAACCAGTATTCACCATCCCGATCCGTTTGATATCGAAAAGAACCTACTGTTGGTAAGACTTCCCCTGCAGGTTCCCATGTGATTCCCAAGTCTTTTGAAACACTCATCACTACTCGCTGAGCTGTTGCATCAGCATCACTTGCCTGTGGAATATGAAACGGGATAGAAAAACTCCGATGTTGGGTCCGTACAAGCTCTGGCAAGTCTTCAGCATGAATATTACTAGGCGCAGCAGAGCACAGGGTGGCCAAAAGAAATTGTCCCCACGCAACTGTAAAACACATCCATTTCATCGTATCTAAGCAATCGACCAATTCATGGCCTGTTGTCTCAGCTTTTCAACAGAAGCCGCAGAAACTACCTGTTAAATTAGGCATCCAAATAACGCACATAACAGAGAAAATATGCTCTTCGGGCATCCGTGCGGGTCAGGAAAACTGCAGAATCTTTACTAGCACTCCGCCCAACTCTCCTGCCATACTGCGAGAGGAGGCCGACATAAACACTACTCAATCAACACGGTGGACAAGAATTCGCTCCTCAACTCCTATTTTGATAAAACAATGAAGTCTTTTCTCACAAGTGCCTTGATTCTGATTTTGATTGTTTCTATAGGTGTTGCTGTGATCTTAAGAATACGTGCTTGGTGGCAAACCGATTCTGATGGTCCTAACGATTGGACCAATACTTTGGCTGAATACAGAGGGCTTCGTGACCGTGGCGTCCTGAGTGATGAGGAATATCGAAAAATCAGAACACTCGTTGAACCACACGTGCAATCTGTGCCGATGGGACATTCGCGGGACGAAATTCCCAGTAATCAATCAGAATTAAGTGATTCAGAACTTTCATCCAAGGACAAAGAATAATGCCATCAGGGAAAGACTCCAGCAACATCAGCCGACGTGGTACTAGCGGAACGACCAAGAAAAATGCTTTTTGTTCATTCTGCCGAAAAAGTTATCGTGATGTTGGCCCACTTGTTGAAGGCCCTGGTGATGTCTACATCTGCGGTGACTGTATCGAACTCTGCCAATCTATTCTTGACCAAGAAAAACGTCGGCGTGGCACAAGCAAACAACTCTTCACGTCCATTCCATCGCCTCGAGAGATAGTTGCAAGTCTTGATCAATATGTTATTGGGCAGGAACATGCAAAGCGGGTTTTGGCAGTTGCCGTGAACAGTCACTATAAGCGGTTGTCTCTTGGAAATGAATCTTCAGATGTAGAAGTTGAAAAATCAAACATTCTTCTGATCGGACCAACCGGCTGTGGAAAAACCCTCCTCGCTCGAACACTTGCTCGCGTACTCGATGTCCCTTTTGCTATCGGAGATGCCACAACGCTCACTGAGGCTGGATACGTGGGAGAAGACGTTGAGAACCTTCTCCTAAAACTTCTGAATGCAGCTGACTATGACATTGAGGCGGCTCAACGCGGCATTCTTTATATCGACGAACTCGACAAAATTGGAAAAACGAGTCAAAACGTTTCGATCACTCGTGATGTATCCGGTGAAGGAGTTCAGCAGGCACTTCTCAAGATGCTTGAGGGCACAGTTGCAAATGTACCTCCACAAGGAGGCCGAAAACATCCCGAGCAACAGTACATCCAACTTGATACTTCTAACATTTTATTTATTTGTGGAGGAACCTTTGTTGGCATTGAAAAAATAATCGGGCAACGCCTTGGCAAAAAAACAATCGGGTTTGGCCAAACAACAGGACATCGTGCTGATGCAGGACTTGCTGAACTTTTGCCTGAGGTTGATTCTGATGACATTCTTGAATTTGGTCTTATCCCCGAGTTAATTGGCCGCCTTCCAGTTCTTTCTTCACTTCAGCCTCTCGATGACAAGGCACTCGTACAGGTTCTCTGCAATCCCAAGAATGCATTGGTGAAGCAGTATCAAAAACTATTTGAGCTCGAAAACTGTTCACTTGAATTTACAGAAGATGCCCTTCTTGCAATTGCACGAAAAGCGATGAAGAAGGAAACCGGTGCTCGAGGTTTACGGGCTATTATGGAGGGCATCATGCTTGACCTCATGTTTGACTTGCCCGAGCACCAAGGAAGTTCCTACGTCATTACTGAAGCAAATGTAGAAAAAAAGGAACCGGTTCTGCCAATTCGTGAGGCTCGTCCAAAAAGTGCCTAATCGATTAGTAATCACTTGTCGTTTGCCCACCGTCTAAAATTGTTTCAGCATCACCCACTCCAAGGCGCTGGCACCCCATTGCCAGAAACTGAATCGCCTGCTCCCACGAACGGATACCACCAGAAGCCTTCACGCCAACTCGCGTACTGACGGTATCGAGCATCACTTGAACATCTTCCACTGTCGCACCAGTGGTTCCATTCGAATTGAGGCCAAAGCCAGTGGATGTCTTCACAAAGTTTGCTCCAGCTTTTTCAGCAATCTGGCAGGCAGTAATGATCTGATCTGTGGAAAGATAACAGGTTTCAAGAATCACCTTTACACAAGCACGAAATTCTGAAGCTGCATTCACAATTGCAGTTATTTCATCCTCAACATAGGCCTCCTCCCCAGCAATCAAGTTCCCTATGGCAATGACCATGTCGATCTCCTGCGCTCCTGCAGAGAGGACACGCTTTGCCTCACTCAACTTTATACTGGCATCATGGCTTCCGTGCGGAAATCCCACCACACTCGCCACAGTAACACTGCTGCCTGACACACATCGAACTGCTAAACCAACATCGGTGGGCCGTACGCATATACATCCAACTTCTCGCGACATACACATTGCTGCATGATCCTCAACATCACGTTTAGCGTATTGTGGTTTCAACACAGCATGGTCGAGGACTTTTGCAACATGCTCAACAGAAAATATGGGTTTCATCATCATGCACCTCTTCAAGAATGCTCAGAATACCTTTCCTGAATGCCTCAACACTATCACGCGTCAGCCATATTCTTTGGCAAGTCTGTTCAGTGCGGCAATACCGCGATCAAGCATTGAGTCACTCACCGTGTAGGCAATTCGAAAATGAGTATCTGCTGAGCCGAATACACTCCCTGGAACGATGAGAAGTTTTTCATTGTGCACAGCCCGTTCTGCAAAGGCCATTCCCGAACCACCTGGTGCTTCTGGATAAAGATAGAAAGCACCTCCTGGAGACACAAACGTATAACTCTCGGCAAGGCCTTCAATAATCTTGTCTCGCTTTCGTCGACATTCCGCAAGTGGCAAATCCATTGGAGCATCAATTGCTGCTAAAGCAGCCCACTGCCCAACCTGCGGCGCACACACAAAGGTGTACTGCTGAAGCATAGAACAGGCATTAATTATCTCAGGTGGTCCATGGATCCAGCCAACTCTCCAACCCGTCATGGCGTGTGATTTTGAGAAACCATCGATAACAACAACACGATCAGAGCACAACGCTGGAGACGAAAAGGGCTCGTCATAACAATAAGACCGGTACAGCTCATCACTCAAAAGGGTCACACCTCTTGCATCAGCCAGATGAGCAAGATCGGAAACAGTTGCCTTATCAACAACAACGCCCGTCGGATTCGCGGGCGTATTGAGTACTATAAGCTTGGTTCGGGACGTTATTGATGCTCCGACTTGATCAATGTCTATTTGGAATTCAGGAGCGGTATCGATAACAACACAACGCCCACCAAGAAACTCCACAAGTGGCCGGTGCAAGACAAAGGCCGGGTCAAAAAGAATGACTTCGTCACCTGAATCCACGAGTGCCATCAGGCAGAGGACAAGAGCACCACTAGATCCACTTGTGACACATAACTCTCGTTGATTCTGCCCCGTCTCTTCTCGCACCATGGATTCAAGTCGTTCTCGGAGCGGTGCAATGCCTTGGGTTGGAGTGTATCCATTCTTTCCTGCATCAATAGCAGCTTTAGCCGCCACACACGCCAGATCAGGCATTGCGAAATCTGGCTGACCGATCGAAAGATTGATCGGGTCGTCAAGTTGTGACGCAAGGTCGAAGACCTTCCGTATACCCGATGAGTCAAATGCTTTTGCCCGTTGAGAGACAGGGTTTGGGTAACGTTGATTAACCGGCATTTGGGAAAAGTTTTGCAAGTTCCTGACCGAGTTGTTCGCCTCGTGCATTGAGCGTGATAACATTCCCATCTCGGCCAATAAGAATCACGGTTGGAATACCACTAATGCCGTAAAAGGTTGCAAGCGGATGCTGCCAACCACTTCCCTCAGACTCTTCAAACAAGATGGGCCAAGGGACTTTCTGATCAACGATGAACTTTTCTAAAGCGGATCGGTCCTGATCGAGGCTAATTCCAACAACCTCAAATCCTTGATCATGATACTTTTCATACTGCTGTAAGACATTTGGGATTTCTTGAACGCATGGTCCACACCACGTTGCCCAAAAGTCAACAAGTACTACCTTGCCTGCAAGTGACTTGGGGTCAAACGGCTCACCATTCATAAGTGTTCCACGAATCTCCATCGGATTGCCTGGCAGAGAAAGTCGGCGCAATGTACCAGCAAAACTTTCACTCATTTGCTTGATTCTTGGATTGCTGCTTTTTGAAAACACCGAACCAAATGATTTCAGAGCAGATACAGCAACAGCTTCACCACCAGGCATGCGCTCGAACGCTTGGGCGATTTGCATGGCAAGACCAGCACTCTTCAGATCATCTGGATCTGCTACCAAGATGCTCGTAACGTTTTTCACAAGCTGCTCACCGGCGGCAATATCTCCACTCGCAAAAACCTGCTGTGCTTCTGCAACAAGAACAACCCGTTGTGCCTCTTGTGCGAGTTCCTTATTTGGACTACTTGCAAGTGTTGCTGCAAACTCAGCCATATCCTTCGCTGCCACTTGGTCACCCAGCCTGCCAAGCATCATGAGGCTCTCCATCTTCATCATGGCCGCTTCGGAAAACAATGGAGCATCTGGTTTCACTTGTGACAAAACCTTATCGGCAGCCTCGACAGATATCGAAGCCAGTGACTTCATATACTCCATCATCTGCTCTCTTGAACTTGGTCGAACATTGTTTTTTTTCAGTTCCTTGACAAAGTTCATCAATTCTTCCGGTGTTCCCTCTGGGAGCGGTGGAATCTCGGGCAAAGATTTTTCAGGCTGATTCTCAGCCTGTGCAGTTGCTGGCTGCGCACCGCACTGATTGAGGCACCAATCAGTACACACAAGAAATAAAAATATGACAGGAAGGACTGCTAGAGCAAAAAAAGAGCGGATCGTCGGTACCATCACAACCTCAATGCAAAAGGTGGGGAGACACGACAGCACCCGCCGTCGACTACCAAAGACTTTAACCGCTCGACACCATGATCTGCAATCACATTCCCTCAGCCTCGGTGATTGCCAACCTTTCGCTATCTTCAAAAGAGATAAACAGAGCCTCTTTTTTGTTTACCTTAGGGTTGAACTGTGTGTGCAGGGAATAATGTGCATATGTACCACTATCGCACTACTGTACGAAAACGGACGAATCCACTGTCACCAGCAACCAACGGCTCCAGAAAATGCCACTTCAACACAACTGAGCCATCACTTGCATTCTCGGTCGAGATATCCGCAGAGAGGCTCGACGAAGGAGAATCTTGAAGAAGCACCAATCGATCGGGTAACGCATCAACAAGAACAATGTCTTCAAGTGTCCGATCCCCTGAGTTAAGAATAAAAATAGTGAAATCAAGTTCCTCACCAATTCTTGCCGTATTACTACCAGCCTGCTTTGAAATCGTGAGTTCTGCTCTTCCAGGCTGTTCAAACCGTAGCGTTGCAGTCCCTTCCTCAGATGAAACAGTTTGCGGAGTCAGGTCGTTGACGCACACATTGACTGCTCGAATTCGAGTCCATGCTGCTGGCACATCAAAACCTACCAATTGAGTGAGTGATTGTTGGCGGCGTGCATGTGCAACATGCACATCTGCAATTCGAGCTGAGGGCTTTTCAGCCTTATCAGTACCCTCAGATCGTTCAAGTTGACCGACTGATCCCAAGCCTAGTTTCTCTTCAACACCCAGTCCGATCTCAGTCCTGCGAGTTGACTCAAGTGTTAAATTTTGAACGTTGTCACGTATTGGATCTAAACGTACTTCAGCTGCAACCGGTTCCTCTTGTGCCATCCCTCGCACCCCAACAAGAACGGAACGTTCCGATGGGAGGCTTATTTGTCGCACCGAGGCAAATTTTGGTGAATAAACACAGGTGCGATTTGAAACAGCCACACAAATATCATCCGGGCTCGTAGTTCCATCAGCAATGCGATAACGGGCAACCGTATCACCCATCGTCAGATTTCCTATCGCGTTTTCACCAACAGGCCGAGCTGGCGCACCTTGATCACCACCGTCACAGATAGGGCAGGGGACCGCAGGACGTGGAAGAGTCACTTGGGGAACATTTATGTTCATAGAACCATCTACAGAATGAGAGTGGCATGCGCCGGGTAGACTCTCTTGACAGTCTGTTCCCGTGAAACCAGTGGATGACATTGTGATCGCACGACACGAGCAAAGTACGACTACACTTGATGCAATAACGAGTATTCGAATGACACCAAACTGATTCCGAAGAGATATCTGAGTTGGCATCATGGCAAACCACCCTGTGTAGGAACACGGTTTCCAATCACAACCTCTGCAACTGGATCACCCAATGTGGCTGCAACAGTAAGGCAGTCATCTCCTGGCTGCACATCGAATGACGAAGAGGGCGGAGATTCAGCTTCACACGAAACGTACACTGCTCGTCGCACCAAGGAACCCTGTAGTGCTTTTTCTAGGTCATCCTGCTCGATACAAACTTCCACAGGGAATCGCCAAACCATTCCTGCGGGTGCAACAAGCTTTGCGAGCAGACAAATGGAGGGGTACAGTTCTTCTCCATCATGTCCTTGAATATTGGTAAGCCGCAATCGGTAGGGATGACCAATCACAAGTCCCATCCTGAGGGGTGATGCCACTGAATCTGACCATCCTTCTGCAGTCTCAATCGCTATCGAGAGCCCTGGTGGACCCATGATTTCCACTGGTTGAACTGTAATGGGAAACATCTCCGAACGGGGGCCGCGCTGAGAGGGTCGCGAGACACCAATCGCTCCCGGTTCTGATAGCCTGGTGATTTCTTCGACGGTCCTCGGCTGGACACCTTCGTTGGCGAATGCCGGCAAGGATGCCAAGACAAGAACAGTCATCACCAGTGGCCTGCAGACCACCCACAGCCCGGTCCCTATTCGGAAAATGCTTCCTCTTTTCAACAGTTGCGTAAACATAAAGTCACTACGATTACTCCAATGGTTCTGGTGGCAGAGGAGCAATCGGCTTATTTGAATCCCACTCTGTGCCCTCTCCGACCACTACTGCAGCATTTGGAAGGGGGCCACAGTTCTCAATAATTTGTGCCCGATCCTCAGGTGGCTGCCTTAGCCGAATATTCGGCACGTTTTGACGCTCTGCCACATACGCGTTTGTTGCAGGTTTGGGATAACTCAAACCAGGAGATTGCTGTACATGAAGAGACATTTTCTGAGACGGCGAAGGAATGTGCATTCGCGTATGGTTTGTAATAGTATGTTTCTTCAAACCAGCTGGGATACCGAGAGGAATATGTGCAGGCCCTGGAAGACCAATTGGTGTCCCAACGCGAGGCATGCCATACTCAGGTGCCGTCATGCCCGTGAGATATGCTGGAGGGACTTGAGCGGGATCACCACCCACTGGCATCCCTAAAGGTGCTGCAATTCCAACTGGAGGTGATTGTCCTGCGTCTGCAAATCCAATTTGTGATCCACCTGCGGACTCTAAATCCTTATTACCAATTCGGATAATGGATAAAATAGAACCTCGCCGATCTGCTTCAACCACAGGATCTATCCCCGGGTCAAGGCGTGTGCTGACAAGCGTTTCTACTCCAGCAACGGCCAGTTCCTGATAATCGGGATCTGGCAAATAAACAACTTTGGTGACAAAGTTGCCCGTCGTTACCTGATCTAAATCCTCATTCGTGAGCTGAAATGGAATTGTATTATGCGCCAAAAAAGCATCTGTTCGTGGTGTGACCGGAGCCACTTCGAGCGTTGGATACAACTCAAATCCCTCGTAGCCAGGTATGTCAGTAAGTTTGAGTCGATAAATCGCTCCTTGCGGAAAATCATATCTTCCAGGGGTGATAAGAGGTGGAGAATCAAAGCCACCAGCCAATGACACATCCCAGCGAATCTGCATGCCGTCAGGTCCAATAAAACCGATCTGTGACGTTGGCCCAACTAAGGCACTATTCCCATAGAGAGGCATGCCAGCAGCAGATCCATATGGTCCGTATCCACCCGAATTACCGTAGCAGTCATCCTCTGTCCCTCCAGTTAGCCTTACACCTTGCTCCATACCATTGGCAACAAGAGCTGCATCGTACGACGCTGGAGTGATGATACCGGGGCCAGGACCTTCAACGCCGGGCCCAGGATGTTGGAGCATCGCCGCAGGTGGCAAGACATTGGTTTGTGGCATGCCGCCTGGACTAAGTTGGGCAATTCCAGATAACGGAGAGTTTGCGGGAATATGGCAGCCGGCCAAGAGCATGGTCAATGAAAGACCTAAAAGGCCGTATTTCAGTCGATTCAACATTTCATTTTCCTCCACGCCCGATCGATTCGAGTTTCGCGATACCGTATCCACCGCGTACACTTCCGGAACAAGCGGAGGTTCATTACGCGAGGAACAGAGATTCACTCCCCGTTCTTCGACTCACCGCAGCCAATTTCTTTGGTAAAACCATCAAAGTCTTCCTGATCATGACGCGCTACCATCCATCTAGCTTTCCCAGTTTCCTCATATTGCGATGGTTGCTTGTCGTTATGGTCATAAGTATCAGCGTACTTTGCAGCCCAACACGCACGGTTGCGCAGCAGGCTACGTCTAACAAAACGTCTGAGACGGTGTATGACAGAAGTGATCACCACACACCCCCACAGTCGGTGAGCTCATCAATGCAGGGAGAACGGATTATCTCTACTACATTGGCTGGCCTCGCCCGTGCTCAGTCAGTTTCAGCACGGATTCGTCAGCGGGTACGCATCGGGAATCGGGTTCTTGTTGGATCTGGTAGATATGTTCAACTTGGTCGAGGCATTGACCAAAGATTCCGTTATGAAATCTCAATGGAATGCGACAGTGAACGATTTGATATTCTTGAGGTCTGTGACGGCATCTTTCAATGGACCTACAAGAATCTTGGATCAAATCCTGCTCAACTCTCACGTCTTGATGTGCGACAAGTAAGACAGAAATTAGAACAGCTCAATGTACTGGATCGATTTGGCGCCTCACCATATCTTGGGGGTATTCAGCGATCTTTTGCTCTTACCCGCGAGTGGTATCGCTTTGAAAAGGTAGAATCCGCACACATCGACAACATGCCAGTGTGGAGTATTCTAGGCACATGGAATACCGCCTTACTGAGTGCACTCCTACCCGAACAGGCAGAAACGATTCGGTCCGAAGAGTTTGGGCCATCTTTTTTACCGGAAGGCATGCCTTGGAGTGTTCGAGTGTCCATTGGAAAACAAGAGCTTTTTCCTTTTCGTTTTGAATGGCTTGCCGTACCGGGGGAGCGACCTGTTACTGACACCGCTTTGGAAACGATTGCAGTAATGGAACTTTATGATGTCCAGATTGATGGACCGATTGATACATCAGCATTTGTATACAAGCCCGCGGTTGAAGGACTCATCGACATCACCGATGGCTATGTAGAAAACCTTTCTCCAATGCGCCCTTGAAGTGAGTATGGCCATTCAGCTTTTGCCAACCGAATGGCTGTTTCAATAGCAGCGTGCATACTGGACGGGTCAGCAGAAGCAGTGCCCGCAATATCGAACGCAGTTCCATGAGCAACACTTGTGCGAAGAATCGGTAGCCCAAGCGTGATATTTACAGCTCGATGCATCCCAAGGAGTTTGATGGGAATATGTCCTTGATCGTGATACATCGCAATAATACCATCAAATTCACCGCGGCTCCCCCTCAAGAAAAGTGTATCTGCAGGCAGCGGACCAACGAGATCAATTGATTTCTTTCGAAGCCGCTTGGCAGCAGGAATAATAATCCTTTGTTCCTCATCACCAAATAAACCACCCTCACCACCATGGGGATTGAGTGCCGCAACTGCTAATCGTGGTGAACGATCAAGTATAGCTTTCAGAAATGATGCTAGATGACATCCTGCCTGAACAATACGGTCGCTCGACAAGGAATGGATGGCACTCAAGAGCGATTGATGGAGCGTTGCGTGCACAATACCCAACCCAGCATTATCAGATTTCTCTGATGGCAACCAGAGCATCATTGAAGCAGCGTCATCAGCGAGTCCACAGGCTCGAGCAAGGATTTCTGTATGACCAGGTTCGTCACGGCCAGCGACTCGTATGGCTTCCTTATGGAGAGGCCCGGTCACTAAAGCATCTCCATACCCCATTCGTATAAGATCAATGGCAGTTTCAACAGCCTCCAATGCACAGCGCCCTCCCTCTGCTGACACACACGCTCTTGCAGATTGACGTGATCGTTCACCATTTGGCTCGATAAGGAGGAGACGATCTGGAGTACTGATCCTTGTGTCATTGGATGAGATGAGATCTATTGTCGGGATATTTTTTCCGACATGATTTGAGGATGATTGTATCTGGGCCATGGTGTCGGCCCGCCCAATAATTCGAAGTCGAGCGCGATGATGAAAGGTCGCATTGGACCATGCTGCAGCGACAATTTCCGGGCCAATACCCCCTGGGTCACCACAGGTAACTAATACAATTGGCAGAGGAGCAGGGGGGTCACAAGACATAACGAGACCTATAATAGAGTATTTGAACGTCGCGAAAAAAAGAAACTATTAGTATTCTCTTACAATCTAGTGCTTGCATGCGTCACCAAAAACATTGACAGACCCTAAAGAACATTATGTCACAGGTATTTTCAAGATCTTCGTTGTTTGCCATGTCTCTCTTAGTTGCAACTGCAGGCCTTGGGCTTTGGCTTGGAGACTTACACGGCAAAACGGACCCGCACATTCTTCGGTGGGGAACCGTTCACCGCCTTTCAGGTGTTTTTGCAGCCCTCGTTGTGGTGCTTGTCAACAGCATGGGAGTCACGTACTTCATCGGTACTGGCCGATGGTGTCGAGAAGTTGTCGAAGCTTACAACCTTGATTCAGTGTTTATTGAACGAAGTAAAAAACTTAAAAAATCTGCGTTCCCCTTTGCTTTGATGAGCATGCTCGGTGTAGTTGCCATTGTGGCTTTAGGTGGAGCTGCCGATCCAGCCTCCGGACGCCCGGGCACAGAAATGTGGGTGACGCCTCACCTCCTGGGTGGCTTAGGCATTAGTGCTGGAATCGGACTATGTTTTCTTGGTCAACTCAATCCAATTCGAGCCCATAGTGCATTGATTGATGATGTTATGAAAGAAGTCCATCATGCCCGTGAAGTTCGTGGGCTTGATACAAAAATCGCCCAAACATCTCCATGACAATTTCCATCTTACTGGGATTGCATGATACGACTTGGAGACGAGTGGGCATAATGACCATGTGAAGCTTTTTCTAATGCCGTGATCGCAAAAGCGACTACCAGGCCACCTGCCAGAGCTAATGTAAGTAACAAGCGGTCATGACTGTGAAACTGAACCTCTGGCAAAAGATCCGCTGCAGCAATACACAAAAATGCACCTGCCGCCATCGCAAGGGCAATCCCTAGCAAGTTCCCTTGGGATTCTCCAAAAACTCGAAGGCTCAACAAAAATAATATCGATCCAAGTGGAACGACTGCAGCATACAGCCCATTGATGAAAATTCTCATTCGGGGCGTGACGTCTGAATGCACCATGAGCGTGGCAATAATCCCAGCATCAAATGGCTTGTGAAGCAACACCGCTAAAAACGTTGCAAATCCTGCCAAAAGACCCGTTCCATGAATCACGTCTGTGTTGACCGAAGCTGCAAGGGCAGCCCCATCAGCGAGGCTGTGTAAAGAAAGTCCCGCAAATGCGCCAAGCCACGCCCATCGTGACGACTGACCCGCCCCATGGTGCACGATGCAGGAATGGTCGTCAGCATTGGGTAATGCATGAGGATGATCAAGTTCACAAGCATGACCTAGCAAATCTTTATCTGCAGTATGGTGAGCATGGCCATGAAAAACTCGTTCGAGCAGAAACATAAGAAAAAAACCTGCAACAGCCCATGCCGCAGTTGCGTTGATGTCATGGCCAAGCTGATAAAATGCATGAGGAAGAAGGTGCAAAAATCCTACTCCAAACATCACGCCAGCAGTAAAGGAGAGCAGCACCTGCATTCGTCTATGGCCAATTGTAATGAAAGCCATTGTCATCCCACCTGCAAATGCTGCAGCAGTGATGCACACAAGGTACATTCCTAAGCTGAATGAATTCCAAAAAAACGGAGTCATAACAACTACTCTTTGCTACTCCTTCGGGTCGTGGTGAGATTTAGAGCGCATAACCAATCTCTCAGCCACGCA
>JBDOMS010000027.1:0-3245 GCA_039831735.1 Pirellulales bacterium | reverse complement strand
GGCGCGGGTGCCGACCATTCACTTAACCGTCGCTTAACTTCTTCAGTATCAACGAGAAGATCGATCGTTCTCGACTCCACATCCAGTGCAATGCGATCACCCGTCTGTACCACAGCCAAAGGTCCACCAACTGTTGCTTCCGGGGCAACATGGAGAACACAGGTGCCATAACTTGTTCCACTCATGCGTGCATCAGATATTCGCACCATATCGCGCACTCCCTGTTCAAGAAGATACTTTGGGATCGGAAGCATGCCCCACTCTGGCATCCCAGGAGCACCCAGCGGCCCAGCATTTCTGAGCACCAATATGTCATCTGCAGTAATAGCCTCCGCGGGGTCATCTATGCGCTTTTTCATCTCTGGATACGAGTCAAACACAACGGCACGCCCCGTATGCACAAGCAAGCGAGGATCTGCGGCGGTTGGCTTGATCACACATCCATCTGGAGCAAGAGATCCACGTAGAACACATGTCCCGCCTGATGGAGAGAGTGGTTTTTCAAAGGGAAGTATTATTCTTTCATCAATAACCTCCGCGTCTTGAATATCGCTACCAAGCGTTCCTCCAGTAACAGTACGACAATTCAGCGAAAGGAGTGCCTGAAGGCGGGAGAGGAGTGCAGGAACACCTCCGGCATCATGAAAATCTTCCATGAGAAACTCACCCGTTGGCCGAATATTCGCAATGACCGGCGTTGCACGTGAAATCTCATCAAAACGATCCAACGGAAGTGATACTCCTGCTCGGCCTGCAAGGGCAAGAAGATGGACAATCGCATTCGTGGAGCCAGCAAGTGCCATATCGGCGACAATTGCATTATCGAAAGACTCTTTCGAAAGAATCATCGAGGGCTTCAAGTCCTCCCACACCATGTCAACACTCCGACGCCCACAGGCTGATGCCATACGAGCATGCGTGGAATGTGCAGCTGGGATGGTTGCTGCTCCAGGAAGTGTCATCCCAAGCGTCTCTGCAATTGCTGCCATGGTTGAGGCCGTTCCCATCGTCATGCACGTACCTGCTGAACGAGCGATGCCTTCTTCAAGGTGACGCCACACGCAGTCATCCAGACAACCAGCCTGCCGTTCATCCCAATACTTCCAGACGTCCGTCCCACTCCCAAGCCGCTCATTACGGTATCGTCCTGCCAACATGGGTCCTGCCGGACAAAAGACTGATGGAATATCTGCGGAGATCGCACCCATCAAAAGGCCCGGAACCGTCTTATCGCACCCTCCCATCAACACAGCTCCATCAACCGGGTGCGATCGCAGAACTTCCTCAACTTCCATTGCCAAGAGATTGCGATAGAGCATGGCTGTAGGTTTCATGTAGATTTCAGAAAGCGACATGACAGGAATCTCAACGGGAAATCCTCCCGCCTGCCAGACACCACGCTTCACATCTTGAACGCGTTGAGGAAAGTGAGTGTGACATTGGGACAAATCACTCCAGCAGTTAAGGATTGCAATGACCGGCCGCCCCTCTGCTTCCTCTGCGGAATATCCCATCTGTCGAAGGCGACTTCGGTGACCAAAACTCCGAACGTCATCCGGTGCAAACCATCGCTGCGATCGGAGCGAGGCTGCCTGTTGATGTTTCTTGTCGTGAGAACGTGCCATATGAGACATCTAGCGAGAGTGGTTTCAGGAAAGCGTTGCTGATTGTACGCTGACACGTATCTTTCTCAAGGATTATATGTGACATGACTCCCATCAGCGTTCTCTTGCTTGCGCTTGTGCTCGTCATCGGTGGAATGCTTATCTTTCGACTGCATCCTTTTATAGTCCTTATTTTTGCTGCTTTTGCTGTTGCTCTCGTTACCCCAACAACCACAGACATCGTCGCAGTCGGTCAAGACGTCGCTCACGCTTTTGGCACAACGGCATCAAAGGTTGGAATTGTCATCGCCATGGCTTCTATTCTCGGGGCATGTCTTTCAGCTGCTGGTGGAGCAACACGGTTAGTCATCACTCTTCAACATGCGGTTGGACCACAACGAACACCTCTTGCTTTACTTCTTGGTGGTTTTGTGCTCGGGATTCCCATGTATGCAGACACAGTGTTCTATCTTCTGATGCCACTCGCTCAAGCGCTGTGGCAACGAACTGGGCGAGGATATCTCCTCGCAGTCCTCGCAATTGTCTGCGGGGCGACCATGACGCACTCACTTGTTCCACCAACTCCAGGGCCATTGTTTGTCGCAGAAGCCCTCGCCGTTGACATGGCAACAATGATTGCTGTTGGACTGCTTGTTGGCAGTATTAGTGCTGCAGTCGGTTTTGCGTACGCACACTGGGCAGACCATCGTTGGCCACTTTCACCACGTACAAACTCTAGCACTGACACTCGATCGACATCTGAAACATGCAATACGACAAGAGCACCTGCCATGATGGCCCCATTGTGGGCATCTATTCTTCCGCTTCTACTACCTGTGGTTCTCATCAGCCTTGCATCGGCATCGAAGTCCTCCCCAAACCTGTTTTCAGAAAACTTCCACACCTTTATTGTTGTTCTGGGAGATAAAAATATTGCATTATCGCTGGCGGCAATCGCATCGATGATCGTCCTCGCATGGACAAGCAGGGACTCACTCGTATTTCGTACGACAACATCGAAGGCCATTGTTGATGCCGGGGGAATTGTACTTGTCATTGCTGCTGGAGGCGCACTCGGAGGCACCTTGCGCAATGCGGGCCTCATTGAGGTTTTCAATGACATGGGAATGGCGTCCGGATTGGTACTCATTCCAACTGCCTGGCTTGTCACAATGATCATTCGTATTGCACAAGGTTCTGCCACGGTAGCCATGATTACATGTGCTGGCATGATGGCCCCTATCGTCCTTGGTCAAGCGCAGACCTATCATCCTGTCTACATCGCAATCGCCATTGGATGTGGGTCAAAGATGGGAATGTGGATGAATGACAGTGGATTTTGGGTTATTGCCCGCATGAGCAGTATGTCCGAACGAGAAACACTGCGGTCAGCATCAGCGATGATGGCCATTGAAAGTACCGTGGGACTCGCGATCACACTCCTCCTTGCAGCCTGCTTTCCAATGACATGACGCTCCGGGCCCAAGAAGAGCAGGGGATCGTACTGCAAGGATTTATCAACTCCAATTGCGACAAGAACGCACGTGCACGCTGAAGCGTTACTTAGACTGATACTTTGACGGCGCGTCTGCATCGAGCGCTTCGATGGCCACGGATGGATCTGATTCATCCTGTCCGTCC
>JBDOMS010000376.1:0-14575 GCA_039831735.1 Pirellulales bacterium | reverse complement strand
TGGCAAGCCTTCACGGCCGGATTCCGTCGGGAGCAAGAAGGTGGTCCTGGCTGTTGGCCTGTCTCGTGGTAGGACAGATCGTCCTTGGTGTTGCTTCTTGGATTGTTTCGTGGGGAGTTCCTTCAGGGTTGCTGCCGTTCTCATTTCAGTTCTCAGAACCATTTCAAGCGCGAAGCACATTCGGCGCTCTGATTGTCACTGGCCATGTTCTTCTTGGCATGTTTATTTTAGGTGCCTCAGTCATTCTTTGGATTGTCGGTGGTGGTCTTCGAATACCAGATCTGAGTGTCGAGGCTCATCGAACTCGTCAGTCTTCTGAGGAGGTCTTCGTATGACTCCTCCTCCAAGTGCTTCACAGTTTGCCCCGGCTGTTGTTTCTGTCCCTCTGTCTGGAGATAGTGTCAAGAGTGCATCGCATTCAATCGTTGCTGTGTTTCTTCGCGATGTTGGCCAGTTAGTACGTCCTCGTATCACGACCATGGTTCTCGTGACCGTAGCTGCCAGTGCGTGGATTACAAGCAGTGGTTCTCAATTGAGGGTTGGTGAGTTGTTGCTTGTCCTTCTGGGCACGGCACTCGTGGCCGCGAGTTCAAGTATCGTAAACCAAATCCTTGAGATCAGGACGGATCGCCGTATGGCTCGTACGGCTAGAAGACCCCTCGCTGATGGTCGCCTGTCATCAACCGTGGCATGGTGGCTTGCATCAATTCTCTTAGGAGCAGGTCTTTTTGTGATGGTTGTTTCTTCAAACTGGCAACCTGCTGTTGTGGCTTTTGTCACATGGATATTGTACGTCTGTGTCTACACGCCGATGAAGCGATTAACCCCTCTTAATACAGCAGTTGGCGCAATCGCAGGAGCGCTTCCGGTGTTGATCGGTTGGACGGCGGCGGATGGCCCCCATCGTCTTATGATGGGTGATTCTGCAACCGCATTATCGGTGGCAGCACTTGGTACGGTCTTGTACCTTTGGCAGTTTCCGCATTTTATGGCCATAGCATGGTTGTATCGTCGAGAGTATGCATGTGCTGGTTTGCGTATGCTGACTGTCGATGACCCATCAGGTTTGAGGGCAGCTGCTCAGTCTATGGCAGCGGCTTTAGCCATGATTCCGGTTAGCCTGTTGCTCGCGGTGCCATCGGGCAGTATTCGTCTTTTCCTTGCATCAGCAGCAGTGGCCATTGTTTATGCTGGATTTTCTTTCAGATTTGCAATTTATCGTGACGATCGTTCTGCTCGTGGTCTTCTGCTAGCCTCGATTGGTACACTACTCGCATTACTCACTGGTATGATTATTTTTACTCCGCTTTCCTGATTTATTCCGAAGAGAATTTATGAATGCTTCTTCCGTTGCTTTGACAGATGATCACGATCACAGTGGCGCTCATGATGATCACCATGGCCACATAACGCTGCAGTACCAGCCTGGTCTTCCGCTTTCACGTGGCAAGCTGATTATGTGGCTCTTCTTGTCAACTGAGATCATGTTCTTTGCAGCCTTGTTGGGGAGCTATATTGTGCTCCGTTTTGGGGCGCCAATTTGGCCAAAGCCTCACCATGTCCATCTCTCGGAGCCTATCGGTGCCTTTAACACATTTGTGTTGATCTGCTCAAGCGTCACTATTGTGCTTGCGCTCGAAGCAGCTCGTGCAAATAAGTTTCGTCCTGCCAAGATCTGGATGATTCTCACCTTGCTTCTTGGCTCCCTTTTTCTTGGTGTGAAGGCATATGAGTATTCATCAAAGTTTTCTCATGGGATTTATCCTTGGAAGCCTCGCGGGTTGATCTATGAGCGGCCAGACCTCTATTACGGCTCTGCTGTAAGGGCTCGTCTCAGTGACCCCAAAATGATTGATCGACTGAAAGAACTTGATGACACTCCTGAAAGTAGTCTTACTCCCGAGCAGATTACTGCGAGAAGGAGTCTAAAACAGGTTCGTGAGATGGTGGCAAATAGTGACCAGCAAGCTTTTGACATGGCGGTGGTGGCAGACCAAATCGCTCCATTGCCATCAGAGGGAAGTGATCATGGAGGCGGGCATGGTCATGGCGGAGGTCTGAATGAGGCTTTCCCGTGGCTCAAACTGCCTATGGTCATTCCTGGCGGTAATATGTGGGCCAGCACGTACTTTTTGCTCACTGGCTTTCATGCCATTCATGTTGGGGTTGGACTCATTGTCTTTGCCATTATGCTCACATGGACTCTGGATGCGAGGCGTTCGGGTGCAATAGAGAATGCTGGTCTTTATTGGCACTTTGTTGATCTTGTTTGGATTTTTCTCTTTCCACTCCTTTATCTGTTTTAAGTTCTCAATAGTTCCGAAAGGTATTTCTATGAGTGACCATGGTCCAATCACCCGCCCTGACGGCTCCCCTGATGATCAGCCATCACATGGAGCAGAAGCATCTCATGATCACGGTGGAATTGGTAAGTATATTGCGGTGTTCGTTGCGCTGTGTTTTCTTACGACGATGTCGTTTCTTACCTACTCCCCGCTTTGGCCGTGGAGGGATGAGCCACAGGTTGGTTGGGCTTTCATGATGGCGGTGTCCTGTACAAAAGCCATGCTGGTTGTTCTCTTTTTCATGCATGTCTTGTGGGAAGCCAACTGGAAATATGTGTTGACGATACCTGCTGCCATGATGGCCATTTTTTTGGCAATTATGCTTGTCCCAGACATTGGCATGAGAAACCGCATGGTGTCTCAGGAGCGAGCGTTGCACATGGCCCGAGAATCAGACCTCCGGCTCCTCCAAAAAGCAGCTGGAAATGAGTCAAGCGAGGAAGGCGCTGCCCATTAATTTATTCAAAATATGATCGGTTTTTCATTGAAGAAAGTCTTTGTTGTGTGTGTCTCAGCTATGCGTGAACGAGAGAGAGTGCAAGTATTCTTTATCTCGTGGGTTTGTGTTGTGATGTTTGGCATTGTGGGGTGCATGAAGTCCAATCAAGATCCTCAGGTTACGCTTCCTGAAAACACACCCGTGCCAGCACCTGCGGTTATGACTCCTGGAGAAACATGCCAGCCGTTCGTCCTAACCTCGCAGGATGATGAGCCTTTTGATTCAAAAAACCTTGCTGGAAAGGTGTGGATGGGCAGTGTTTTTTTTGCGAATTGTCCAGGTCCATGCTTCCGTGAGAATCAAGCTATTGCAGATATCCTTCGTGAAATTGACGATCCTGATTTTATGACGATTAGTCTCACTTGTGATCCTGAGAATGATACCCCGGATGTGCTTCGTCGTTACGCCGACCGATTCGAAGCAAATGCTGAGAGATGGAAGTTTCTTACTGGGGATTTTCCTGTGATTAAGTCGGTTGCAAACGAATCTTTTCTATTGCCAGCCGAAGTTGGTGTGCATTCAGAGCGCGGAGTGGTATTCGATAGGCAAGGCCGTCTTCGAGGGAGTTATCATTTGCTTCAAGAAGACAGAGTCAAACTTCTTAAGAAACTCATCCGTGAAGTACTTGCTGAAGAAGAAAGTTCGGTATCCGAACCTGCTGAATTTGATTCAGTTGGCGACAGTTCTGCAGCAAGAGTGAAGGAGGCTGAGTCACCGTGAGCCCTTTTGGTCTGTTTGTTTCCATGCGATCTTGGAGGTGGCATGGCTGAAAACATGACGACCTCACCGACTCCAGAAGCCGAAGGGTTTTGGAACCGAATCATTGCGATTCTCTCTTGTATCGTTGTTGTTGCCGTGGCCTTTCTCATTCTTGGGCCGCGACCCGACCTTGGTGGTTCACTCGATGTGAGTAGTCTTCCATTTGTTAATATGGCGTTGAATGCGACGACGACCGTACTCCTATTGGTTGCTTTTGCTTTCATCAAGGCTCGACGAATTACCGCGCATAAAATGACGATGCTTGCTGCATTTGGAGCCTCTTCGGCATTCCTTGTGAGCTATGTAATCTATCATTGGTTCAAGGCAGGTCCTCGCCGTTACGAGGGTCCATACGTTGGTCTGTATTACATTGTCCTCATCAGCCACATCCTTTTGGCGATGGGAGTGCTCCCTCTATCGCTTACAACCCTGTATCGTGGATGGACCAGGCAAGACGCAAGGCATCGTGCAATCGCCCGCATCACCTTGCCGATTTGGCTCTACGTTTCAGTTACTGGAGTCGTCATATATTTCATGTTGTACGAATAAAATAGGCCTGCTCCTTCTCCTGATGCAGAGGCTATAATAGTGATATGAAGAGATCATGTCTTATTGCCGTCGCAGTGCTTATTTGTTTTTTGTTGGTTGAGGAAACCTTCGGTTGCCCGAATTGCAAAGATGGTTTTTCGACTGCTGATCCAGATGCAGCCAATGTAGCACGAGGTTACTTCTATAGTATCCTTCTCATGTTGGCGATGCCTTTTACGCTCATTGGTTCATTTAGTGCGTATGTCTGGCGAGAAATGCGTCGCCAAAAAAGAAGCGAGTTGTCTCGGGATCCATCTGTACAGTGATCCGTCAGCCCAGAAATTATTTGTCTCGAAACGAACAGAGGAAGATTTTCTGGAGATTCATGCCTCCAGCTATTGTTTTCATTTTGATAGCCGCGTGGGTTGAGCGAGCTTGGTTCCAGCTGCCTCCTGAACCGCCTGCTCCTCAGATTGATACGCGCCTTGTGAACCCTCTCATCAATGAATCTGAACCAGATGTTGTGCTGATGAAGCAAGACTCTGAGCCGGTGGAGGTTGGATCAGATGTTTCATTGGCCGCGTCCCCCATGGCTCTAAGCCAAGTGCAAGACGATACCGTTTTTCGGTCTTCTGACCGCATGGCATGGTTTGAAATATGGGAAACGCTGCAAAAAAACGGTGCCCCCACATCGGGAAAGGCGCAACGAGTAAGTTTTTCTCAGGTCTACGGTCAGCCAAAAAGCTTTCGTGGACGTCCCGTCAGGATTGATGGCACGCTCCGCCGTTTGGAATATGTTGAGGCACCAGCAAACGAACTTGGTATTGATGGTTATTGGCAAGGTTGGCTCGAACCTGCTGATGGTCCGGCATCACCAGTCGTTGTTTATTTTCTGGAAATTCCCCCAAACATACCACAGGGTCTAGCTATCTTTGAGCCAATTGGAGTGCGAGGTTTTTTCTTCAAGCGATGGGCATATTCTGCACAGGACACTGTCCGCTTAGCACCCCTCATCATGGCGGCAGCACCTGATTGGTCGCCACCACCTCCCAAGCCGATGATTGATCCACTTCCAATGATCGTCATTTGTGCAATCATCGTGGTTTTATTGTGCACCATTGTGGGAATTCGATTTGCGAATTATCCAATTCGTGTCAAGTCACGTGTCCAGCAGGAGATGCCTATCATTCCAGATGAAGAAGATGTCATGACAACTCATGATGCACTCAGACGCCTCGAGGACGAGGAGAGGGAACAAACTTCAGGATGATGCAAAAAAAAATATTTTTCGCAGCGAATATCGCAAAAATCGCATGCATTGTCAGCTACATATCAGCAACAGTGCATGTGTTGTTGTTTTGCTCTGTTGTTCAAAGCGTACAAGCTTTCCAGCCACCATATGAAAAGGACTCTCTTCAGAACTTTTTGTCGTCTTGGAATCTTGGGCGTGACCAATGGAAGGTGCTTCGTGAGTCGGGTGAGTGGAATGCATCGAAGCAGGCATTTGTACTGAAATTGATGGCCCGACTACATCGTGCGACAAGGTCGCAGCACGCAGATTGGAATTCATCTGCTCTTGATATAGCTCGAACCCCCACTGTTGGTAACATGGATTCATTGGTGAAGGTTGAGGGCAAGGCCGTCTTTGTTGCACCCTATCATCTTTCGGAAGCCGAGGCGGCTCTTGCTGGGCAGGATCATCTTGATGTGGTTCGCATTCGTACGTCATCTGAGAAAACGGTTGATGTCATCCTCCAATCAGCCCCGAAAGATTGGTCGCGATGGAGTGATATTAGTCAGCCTGTGGTCGTGTTTGGTCTTCCAATTGGAAGTCAATTTGGGCCGGTTCCAACGTCAGGCAATTCTCAGTGGCCAACAGAGCCACGAGATGTTTTTTTACTCGGCACTCGCCTTTCCTGGTATCCGCAATCAACTCGCCTTGGTCGACTTGGAATGGACTACGCATTGTTTAACTCGGTCGTTGATGGTCGACCGTTTGTCCAAGGAGACACGGATGCTTTTTTTGAAATGCTCACAGTCGTGAGACGAACACAGGACCCTGAAAAAGAATTTGAAAATACCAAAGTCACAGACGTTATTCCACTTATTGATCCAACTGAAAAATGGTTTGATTCCAATCGAGGAAAGATGGTAACCATTGAAGGAACTGCACGTCGAGTGACGCGGATAGAGATTGACGATCCTGAGCGACAAAAGCAGGTTGGAGCGAAATACTATTGGGAAATCTATGTATTCGTTCCAACAAATTTGATCCGTGTGAACAATCGGCTGCAAGATGATTATCCCATTGTCTGTTGCGTTCGAACGATTCCGGCAGGCATGCCCACGGGTGATCGGATTACCGAGAGCATTCGGCTTTCGGGTTTTGCGTTCAAGCGGTATGCCTATTCCTTGCCCCGCATCCATGTTGCTTCTCCTCAGGGCGAAGAGAATGAGGGTGGTACTCGACGAGAGACTCCACTCATTGTTGGAGACTCTATTCAGTGGCTGCCGACTGCCCCTTCACGAAATATTTCAGAGGATCTAGGCTGGTTTATCGCTGGTAGCATTGGTGGCATTGGGCTTCTTCTTATGGCAGTCGGATTGGCTTCTTGGAAGACGGCCACTCGTTCTCGCCGTCAATCTCGAGATCGACTTCCAGACAAGATTGATATTCCGCCAAGGGACGGAGGTCGCTGAACACCGCTGCCGAGAGTTGTCTCTTGTCGAGTTGCGATACTGTGCGAAAAAGGTGTACTGACGAGATTCATGAGATCGTTTTTCCAACACCATATTTGCACGCAGGGAGTGACTTTTTATGCGACGCGCGAAGATTTCAATTATTGGGGCCGGTAATGTGGGAGCTACAACAGCTCACTGGTGTGCGGCGGCCGAACTGGGTGATATCGCGTTGCTTGACATTCCAGCCACTGAGGGGATGCCAGCAGGAAAGGCATTAGATCTTTTTCAGTCATCACCTGTTGTTGGTTTCGATTCACAAATTATTGGTACGACGGACTGGTCTGATACCGCCAATAGTGATGTGATTGTGGTCACGGCAGGCATTGCTCGAAAACCAGGTATGAGTCGTGACGATCTACTTTCCACCAATGCAAAGATTGTTGGTGACGTTGCATTGAAGATCCGTGAAACAAGCCCAGAATCAATTGTGATTGTTGTGTCAAATCCACTCGATGCAATGGTACAGCGCATGTTTCAGGTCACTGGATTTCCCGCAGCTCGTGTCATTGGTCAAGCTGGTATTCTGGATACAGCCAGATACCGGGCATTCCTTGCATTAGAACTTGGTGTAAGTGTTGAAGACATCTCTGCCATGCTCCTGGGAGGTCATGGTGATACGATGGTTCCAATACCAAGTTGTACCAGTATCGGTGGCATCCCAGTGACTCAACTTATTGAAAAAGACAAGCTTGATGCCATTGTTGATCGTGCGCGGCATGGTGGTGCTGAAATTGTTGGGCTATTGAAAACTGGAAGTGCGTATTACGCCCCTGCAGCTGCATCAGCACAGATGGTCGAGGCAGTCGTTCGTGACAAGAAGAGAGTTGTGCCCTGTGCAGCCTATTGTGACAGTGAATATGGTGTTGGCGGCTACTTTGTTGGTGTTCCAGTCGTTCTCGGCAGTGGGGGGGTTGAAAAAGTTATTGAGCTCGATCTTCTGCCGGACGAAAAAGCCGGTCTAGATAAGAGTATTGCCGCGGTGAAGGAATTGGTGTCTGTCATGGATCGACTCACTGAAAAGTCTGGATAGTTAGGCCCAAGAGAGACGTTCAGGATTCCCAAATGTTGGCCACATGGCCTCCCAGATTGCCTGTGTTCCGTATCTACCGCGGGCTATTTTTTGTGAAGCAAAACCTCGTTGTCTGGAGTTGCCGTGGGTTGGTGAGGTTCGTTACAAACCTCGTTCTGAATAGGGTTTGGGCCTCCGTTGGCCTGTTCCTGTGTCAGCAGCAGAGGCCAACTCATGAGTCATCGGTTTCCAAAGAGTACAAGAAGTGCTCATCGCAAACATGTGCATCAGCCTTCGTCTCGATCAGCGTTATCTACATCGTTTGATACGTGGTTAGACGGTCATCATATGTTTTCTCCTCTGGGTTTTGAACCAGGGTATGACTATCCGTTACTTGTGTGGTTGCCGGATGATTCAATGAGTCATCCTTTCAATCTTGGGCGAGTGATGGCTCGCATGAATCTCCGTAACTACGTGGCTGTCAGGCCTGCAATTGAATGTGTTCACGATACAGATTTGCTGGAATCTTCAATGTGGAATGCGATCGATACTGTGAAGGAACGGGTTTTCATTCACCGAGAACGCATTTTCCTCATTGGTTCTGGAGAAGGGGGTGCAGCAGCACTCCGGATTGCATGTCGCCATCCAAATGTATTTGGAGGGGTTATTTCACTTGATGGTTTTTTTCCACTTGATGAAGGACTCTTTGCGCAACTCAAGGAGATTCGACGTCTTCCAATGCTTCTGTGTTGTCAAAATAGCAATTCTCCTGGTGCCGCATGTCATGCAGACAAAACACTTCGTTTATTCCATGCAGCTGGAGCTGCGATGTCGATGAGAATTTACGCAGACTGCAACCAGCTTTCAAAATCAGTGCTTCGTGATGTCAATCGCTGGATTATGGAAGAGGTGTGTGAACCTTCTTTCACAATGCGTTCGACTTGCAGGCAGTAATGGTACGCATTCGTTATATAGCATTATCCCCAGGAACCGAGAGTTATGTCACCCACCAGTAAGTCACACAACAGCTTTCCAGAAGAGTCGTTCTCTCCCGCCGGTGCTTTTCTGCTACGGCCTATGATTCAAGAGATTGTTCAGCGAATAACCACTGAGTGTGCCGAAAATAAAGGCAGACGTTCTCCGCTTGTACTGATCGACGTAGAACGTGGGCATACGATCAACGCTGATACAGGGGCAGTTCGCAGAATTTTAGATTTACTTATACGAGAGGCTGTGGAGTCCTCGATTGATTCGACGGAGAAAGGCTCAACTCCGGCACTCCGGGAAGTGGTGATCACGAGTGTTCGGACAGATAGATCAGTTGAAATTGAAATAGCAGATTCGGGTGAACGCCTCTCAGAAACGGTGGGGTTGCCAACAGCAGCAGCAGAATCAATGGTCGGACGTCTTGGTGGCACTATGAGAGTGTATTGCTGCCCAGAAGGTGGTACAGCAGTGACATTTTCGTTGCCTCGACGGCATGGAGCTTCTGGTGATTTGCGTCGAGCCGCATGATTCTTCAGGCATGCATAAATATTTTAGGAACTGGCTTGTATGAACACTCACTTGTCTCAAGCTGACAGCCCTCAGTCGGCAATAACGCCTTCTCAAGTTATTGCGCTTGGGATCGTTGCGATTTCAATTGCATGGGCTGTTTGGCTTCTACGAGATCAGCCAAATCGTGAAGAAGTGGAATTACTTTCTGGAACAAAACTTCCGTCTTCTGAATTAGCTATTATGGAGGCTGCTTTTGATCGGGCGCAGTTGACGGATTACCGGTCAGAGGATGGGCGAGTATGGGTGCCCCGTGCAAGGCAGAGTGCATATATGCGAGCACTTGTTGATGCAGAGGCATTGCCTCGGGAATTTGGGGGTAGTCTACGAAGAGTGCTCGAGAACAACAGTCCGTGGCAGAGTAAGACAGTTCAGGAAGAAATGTTACGGGTGGCTACTCAGGAAGAGCTCTCTCTGGTGATTTGTTCCATGCCCGGAATTGAGCGGGCAGCCGTGCTCTACGATGTAGACGACTCTTCCGGCACAGGAAATTTACGAGGGTCACCTGTAAAGACAGCGAGTGTGAGTGTTCGTACTCAACAGGATGCTGACCTTGATCTCGCTCGAATAGAAGCGATCCGTGTCCTTGTATCGGCATCGATTGCTGGACTTTCTCCTGATCGTGTAGCTGTTACAGATCTTCGTAATGGGCAGGTGTATGCTGGGCCGTTGGATGAGGCGCCCTCGCTGGCAGACATTGATCCCCTCTTGGCCCGTCGGAAAGTTCATGAACAATACTTACGTGAAAAGGTGCAGCGGGCCATTACCTTCGTCAATAATGCTGTTGTTGACGTAACAATTAGGTTTGCATCAGAAGCTCAACCAGCCGAACAAACCAGTGTCCCTGTGGAGGCAGTTTCGTTCGACGCATTCGTCGATACGCAACAACCTGCAGCTGCAGCCAATCTTCCTGCGGTGGTTCAGTTGCCGGCAACTGAACCGGATCCCCTGAATCAGGTGATTGATCCCATTGCTTCTGTGCATGTTGCTATTGCTATTCCTGAGAGATACTTCATCAAGAATGAAGCTGATGATTTTGATCTGGAACAGCGAATTGAAAAAATCCGTAATCATGTCCTTCCGTTACTCCCTTCTACAGTGCAGAACGAGGATCGAGAGATCATCATTACAACATTCGTTGAATCAGGCCAATTAGGCAGAGTGCGACCATCGGTCTTGCGACGACCTGTTGCTTCTACGTCAGATGTGGATTCAGTTATTTCGATGCACGCATCTGGTGAAGAATCTTCAAAGGGCATGATAAATACCGTTATTCAAAAACTAAACGGTACACAGAAAATAAATCGAGAGGAGTGGCTTGCTGGATTGAGTGTGTTTGTTGGTCTTGCTGCAGCGTGGCTGTCATTGGCTGGTTCTAGGAAAAAACAGGCTGGCTATCCCTCAATCGACTGGTCTTATGTGGGATCATCACGAGCGCAAGGCAATCAGGAAAATCAGATTGAACACAATTCATTAGACCGAGTGGCGGCATGATGCTGCAAAACAAATATTCTATATGGGTGCTGTGTGTTGCCTTGGTGTGCTGGGCAGAGATGGCTGTAGGAGAGCCTTCCAATGAGCTCCCTGCTGTATTGTTGACGGACTCTACAGGCAGTGAACCAGCTGTCCTTACTCCCCAACAGACTGAGCCTCAGTTGATCTCTCCTGCTCCTCTGCTTGACTGGCGAGTCTTCGCTGTATTGTTGATTGCAGCAGGTGGGCTATTTGGACTACGTCGTCTTAGCATCTCAAAGGTTTCTTCCTTGCCACCAGATGTCTTTGAGGTCTTGGGTTCCAGTTCCATTGGAGGGGCCCATCCAGTGAGGGTCATTCGGTTTGGGCCAAAGACGCTTCTCGTGAGTGTTTCATCAGCCGGATGTAAAACACTCTCGGAAATAGAAGACGTAGAGGCTACGGCTTGTATCGTGCAGGCCTGCAAAGGAAAGCCGTCTCCGACTCGTACTCGCTCACAAACGTCTGCGGCAGCTGCCTTGCTAATAGGAGCGGCGATGTTGACATCTTCATTTGCTCAGGCTGATGACATTGAGGTGCCTGCGAGTCAGTCAGCGGTGGCGGCAGTCGAGTCAGTGCCAACCGGTGCGCAAACAGAACGCAAGACTCTGGATCCGGGGTTGAACGACGAAATAAAAAAAACATCATCTGTTGATGGGCTTGTCAATCTTGTCGTTGGGACTCGTTCGCTCGATACATTGCTTTCTGCAGCACTCATGTTTGGTGTTGTGAGTTTAGCGCCTGCTGTCCTTTTGATGACGACTTGCTTCGTTCGTATGTCAGTGGTGCTCGCTCTTATTCGTCAAGGACTTGGCACCGTGCAGTTGCCATCGAATCAGATCATTACCTCTCTGGCGCTATTCCTTTCAGCAATGGTTATGTGGCCCGTTTGGTCTGCAGCCTACCAAGACGGCGTGAAGCCTTATCAAGACGGTACGATAACGCTTCAGTCAGCCTACGATCGAGGATCCATGCCCATCCGTCGTTGGATGGCAGCGCAAATTGAGCAAGCAGGGAATCGTGAGACGATGCTTTTGTTTTTACAACGGCACCCAACAGCGTCTCAGACACCAGCAACATACGATGACATTCCTCTTGAGACACTGCTTCCTGCATTTCTTGTGAGTGAATTGGAGGTGGCCTTCACCATCGGCTTTCGAATGCTGCTCCCATTTCTTGTTCTTGATGTGCTCGTCGCGACACTCGTTGTATCGACGGGACTTGTTATGCTCCCGCCGACATTAGTTTCGCTCCCGTTCAAACTGTTGATATTTGTGATGGCGGATGGCTGGTCTTTGGTAGTACAGTCACTCCTTGACAGTATTTTGCCAATAACGTCCTAGTTTTTTGGGTCTCACAGGAGCAACAATGTCATGCAGACCGATCTTGTGGAAGTTGTGCGTCAAGCAATGCTTACTGGATTTTTTGCTGTGACCCCAACACTTATTATCGGTTTTGTAGTTGCAGCATGTGTTGGCATTATTCAGGCAGCTTTGTCCATACATGAGCCGCTTGTAGGGCTTGTTCCACGGCTTGTCGCCATGGCGTTTGTGCTTCTGCTGACCTTGCCTTGGATGATTGATCAACTCGTCAATCTTATGCGTTCTCTATATTTGGTCCACTGAGATATGCTTGATTTTGAATCCTTTTTTGACACGCAGTCATCTCATTGGCTTTTCATTGCAGTGGGTGTTCTAAGTCGTTTAGTCTCAGCGGTGACGGTGTCGACGCTCCCCGTGTTTCCAGGAGTATCTCTTCGTATACGACTTGCGACAGCAGTGGCATTGACTGCTGTCGCTCTACCACATGCGATGCATGTGCCGGACGAACTCATTTCCTCATGGCCACTTCTCGTTGCAACTGAAGTGGTTATCGGTGGAATACTGGGTATTGGTGTCGCTTTGGTGTTAGCTGCAGCTGGATGGTCTGGAACAATGCTAGGAAGTGTTTCTGGCGTTTCTTGGGCTCAAGACTTTGATCCTGGCAGCCAAGAGGCAACAGCTGGGATTGGTCGGCTTGCTTGGTGGGTTGGACTATTTGCTTTTCTGTCGGCAGGTGGACAATTGGTCGTTATCACGGAAATGCTTGATAGCTTTGAGAGGCTACCCGTTGGAGTTGTCTTATTGAATGATCGATTTGATAGTCAAAGCATGGCTGTAGCTACGCAGGCACCTGCACTTGCGCTGCGTATTGCTCTACAACTTGCTCTTCCCGTCATGGCCACGGTTGTTGGGTTTCATCTGGCGTGTGCAATCTGTCTGCGAGTGGTGCCGTTTGCTCATGGCATGGGTCTCCTCCAGGGATTGGCAACAGTAGTATTGCTGTTTGGCTTCTGGTTTGGTTTAGATGCATGGGCAGCTCAGAATGCCACATGGACCCGAGGCGCAGTCGAACATCTCTATGATATGGGCCCAATATAATGTTGTGGCAAGGGTTTTGAAGGAAGAAAGAATACGCTGCAATCTATGTCTGATCAGTCACAACGAACCATTCCAGCAACACCACGGCGACGAGAGTTCGCTCGACAAAATGGTCTCATGCCGCTTTCCACACTGCCGGCTTGGATCGCTGCCGTTGCTACAGCTGTCACGCTAGGCCCATTGTGGTTTGCAGCCACTCTCCCTGTTGCAAAAGACATGACAGAAAATATGATTCGTTCTGCAGCTCAAGATATAAGCAAACCTGTTGCATTTCTCAATAATCTTCCACTCCGTCTTTTTATGCCAACCATGGTTGTCATCTTGGTAAGCAGTGGAGTTGGATTGATAGTCCGAATGCTACTTGATGGTGTGTCTTGGCAATCATCCAGAATCGTTCCGTCAATGCACCGTATTGATGTTTTTAGAGGTTTGTCACGCATGCTCTCTATTCGAACTCTGGGGATGATCATTCTGCATGCCGGTACGCTTGCGGTAGCCGTTGTGGCTGTTTATTGGGCGATATTTCCATTGGTACGGTCAAGCCAGTCATCTGGCTGGGAAGAATCAGTCGTGAGTAACTCGATGTCAATCATCGGTCGGGTCCAACTCGCGATGTTCTTACTCATTGGTGTTAACGCAGCGATTGTGTCGGCATATTGGCTTTTATCGCGATGGCATTTTGAAAAACGAATCCGAATGACACCGAAAGAATTTCAAGAAGAGGCACGAAGCCTCCAGGCAGATCCTAAAATCAAGCTTATGCGTGATCAGATGAGGCGTCCTGCAGCGATGAAACGGTCTCTGGTATCTGATATCCGTAACGATGAATGAAGGTCCCCCACCGATTTGTGATCTCTCTGGCGAGTCGTGGTTCAAGGTCGTAGGTGTTTGTTTTGTAGGTTTTCATCGCTTGCGATTGTTTTTCAAAGCGTTCACGAACCTTTTCAAAGTTACCGATGCCCAACCTCTCGTACGCATGAGACATTATTTCAACAGGATTGGCGATGAGGTCTTCGTAGCGGATTTCATATAAACGATTTGCTCCTACGTTTTCTTTGTCACGTTCAAAAGCATGATACATCTCTTCAAATGCCTTAAACACATATTCTTCCAAAGAATCCCCGGAATCAATCTGCAATGCCTGGACTTCATGGAGAGATTTCCAAAGCCGCAGTGTTGAAGGAAATACAACGTAAGGATCACGAAT
>JBDOMS010000292.1:0-3251 GCA_039831735.1 Pirellulales bacterium | reverse complement strand
ACAGGGGCGTATCTCCTTGCCTTCGCACAACCCATTCGAGCAACACATCTCACCGGCAAGGCATCAAGTACAGCCAAACAACTGCAACAACAAGAAGCACAGTCGCTGATTGCTGACGGACGCGACTGGACCCCGCGTCTGAAAAAGGAAACCTATTCAGATCGTTCAGTTGATGCTTTGATCGACGGACTCTCAAACTGGTCGCCAGTTGTTCGAGAACGTTCTGGCATGGAATTGGCAAGACGAAAAGGTGATTTTACACCAACCCTCATTCACCTACTTACGCACAACGATCTCTATGGCAAACTCGGTGCGTGTCAGGCTGTGACACACCTTCGTGAACGTGGATCGGGAGCTATCCCTGCACTCCGCACAAATCTTGACGCAGAGAACCTCTGGCTACGCATCAAGGCGGCTGAAGCTCTGGCACGGTGTGGCAAACAGGCGATAGCAATTGTGCCACAACTCCTCCACATGATGACTGACGTGAATACCACCGATGATCCGCGTGGAATGCAGCAACGCTATCTGTGCTTCGCACTTTTCAATCAACGAGACGGCATGTTAGGTCGTTCACTTGATGGTGTTGACCGAGTGGCCCTGTTTGCAGCTGTCAAAGCGGGCCTTCACAATGAAGATGGGCGCGCTCGAGGCAGTCTTGGATCGGTGTATCGGAACCTCACCTATGATGAGATTGAACCGCTACTACCAGCCATCTACGAAGCCGTGGTTGAGCCTGCTCCGAGTGGGATCATGTTCGCTGATGGCATCCGACTGACAGGCCTTGAAATTCTTGCCAAGCACCATATCAAAGAAGGGATTCCGCTTTGCTTGGACCTGATTGACGTAGAACGGTGGGGTTTGAAGAACCGTATCAAACGTTGCCTCGATGCGCTGAGACTTTATCGGGGAGCAGCACAATCGCAGCTTCCGGCACTCAGGCAACTTGAAGCAAAACTGACTGAGAAAGGCTGGAAGGCCGACAAAATTGAGGACCTTCACATCGAATCACTGATTCGCGACATTGAGACAGATGACAATCCACCAATCCAAAAATCGGTACACTTAAAAAAGTTGTCGCATCAATTTCTTCCTATGAAAACTATTCCATGAAATCACGTATCACAGCCATACAGTTTGTCATAGTACTCGTGTTCGCGTTCCTCCCCAAACAGGACATCCCTGCGTTTGCAGCAGATGCAACTGTCATTACGCACGGCCCGATGCTTGGCCAGATCACCTCACACTCGGTGCGAGTGTGGGCTCGCACAAACCGCCCTGACACATTTGAATTTCGGTTTGGCATGACACCATCAGACTTTTCTCGTGTGTCAGCGTCGATCATAACATCTGCATCTCATGACTTTACTGGGTGGACCACCCTTGAAAAGCTCAAGAGCGATACTCGTTATTTTGTGAAGGTATTTATCAATGATGAGCCGATCGGTCGTGCAGCTACCTTTAAGACACTTCCTGATGCCTTGCTGCTTCGGGATACAGAACACAACCCTCGTGGACTCTTCAATTTTTCTTTTTCTTTTGGTTCCTGTGCAAACCAGAATCCATTACACGGAATTGGCCCAAGCCTCCCAACGTATGCAACATTACTTGAACAACACGCGAATGAAATTGACTTCCAAATCATGAACGGTGACTGGCTGTATGAGGATTGTCGTACAACTCCAGTTGATCAATGGGCACAACAACAGGGAGTGGACACTGAGAGTCTTCCACAAGTTGTTAAGGACATGCCGACAATTGTTGGGGTCTGGGAAAACTATCGTCTCTATCTTGACCGAGGAACAAACCTCTCAAAATGGCACCGAACCGTACCTGGTTTCTTCACCTTTGATGACCACGAGTTGGTCAACGACATATGGGGTGCAGGAAGTACGGGGAGACGTGATCGACGTGCGGTATTTCGAGATATTGGCACCCGTGCGTGGCTAGACTACCTCGGCTGGGCTAATCCAGCAGCATTCCCACACACTGTTCATCATGGGCAGGCTACCGTCAAGAAAGGAAGTGATATTCTCGTCGATCCTGGTGCCACATTTCGCTCCCTTCCGCTTCACGAGATGTTGAATTTGCATATCCACTGGGGCACACCTGAAGCGGGCGTCAATGATCTCAAATATGATGATCCACGCCTTGGGGATCCAAATGCGAGGGTGTACAAAGTTCTGGAGGTCCTTGATGACCATCGACTTCGCATAACCCCTTCAGCAGTTGCAGATGGCAATCCTGCATATTCCATTGGACGTCGTAGTTATGGCAGTTTCCGGGTTGCTAATTGCGAGTTTTTTCTCCTCGACACGCGTGGCGCTCGACAGATGCACGACATTACTCGACCGGCTCAACCCGGCCTGACCATGCTTGGTGTGGATCAGCAACGCTGGCTTATGGATGCGATGCAAGCAAGTGACGCAGACTTTTTCTTTGTCGTATCATCGGTGCCATTCATGATCCCGCATGCTGGTGCCGGGGGATTTGAAGCTGCCGCCAATAAAGAAGAAGCATGGACAGCCTTTCTTGACGAACGAGAAAAGCTTATTCAATGTTGGGATGCTACGGGAAAACCTGTTTTTGTCATGACTGGAGATCTTCACAACAGCTTTGCAATCAAGATTACTGATCGGATCTGGGAATTCTGCTCAGGACCACATAACTCGGTCAATCACGTACCGAGCCTTGATGAGGCTGACCGACCAGCAACAGGGCTATTCGACTCTGGCGGACGACAATGTGATATTCGGTGGTCAAGTTATGTTTTGGCAGACCTTCCACGCCTTCAGCGGTTGTATCCATATTATCTGATTGTGCAGGTTAACAACGTATTCAACATGCCAAAGCAACTTGGGGGTAAACGGCTCGTTGCATATCCTCATCCCCAAGTCATTTTTAAGTATCATGATGGCCGGACAGGGAAGCTCGTATATGCTGAATCCGTTGTCCTCCCTCGATAAGATGCCTTGATCCGTTTTGAAGGCCCATCAAAAAGAGTTTTCAGACTGTTTCTTGCTTTTTTCCAATGAAGACAGATACGAACCAGCGTGTGTTAGCGGTGTTTGCACACCCTGATGACATTGAATTTATGGCTGCCGGCACCCTGCTTCTTCTTCACTCGTCAGGCTGGGATATACATTACCTGAATCTTTCAGGTGGTGATTGTGGCAGCATGACAACTGGTCCACGCGAAACACAAAACATCCGTGCCGCAGAAGCCCGCCGGGCTGCTGACATGCTCCACG
>JBDOMS010000263.1:0-3252 GCA_039831735.1 Pirellulales bacterium | reverse complement strand
TATGACAGTCATGGCAGGGCTGGAGGAGCCTACTTCACCGAGGTCGAGGCACTCTAGGGCAGACGTTTTATTTGGTTGAGAAAACGTTGCTGAGGAACGTGTATTTTCTAGCGATCGTCACGTATCGTACATCGCAAAAGAATTTGTGTGGCACTCAAAAATAGTGTTGATGTCATGGGACTCAGTCTGAAACGCAATAAACAGCCTTTGTAGATCGGACATAGAGACGCTTGCCGTCGATCGCTGGAGTTGCGTTAAATTGCTCGTCCTCGCCGTCGCCAAGTTGATTTTCCGCAAGCACTTCAAATTCTGGCTTGGCGGCAACGACAAGACATGTTCCATTGCGAAGTTGTGAGTATATGCGACTGTTAGCAAGGACAGGCGATGCATAGACGCGATCGCGGCTCTCATAGCGCTCTCGATAAAGCGTGCTACCATCCTCTGCACGAAGACACTGGGCCATACCTTTGTCATGGGACCAGTAGAGATAACCATTGTAAAAAAGAGGAGTGGTGACGTTTGCCCCGACATTCACTTCCCAGAGTTTATGGGTATCGGTCACATCACCACGGCCACCGGCCTTTACAGCGATCGTTCTGTTCTGCCTCCCACCAGAGCAGTAAAGTACATCACCCACCACAACAATACCGGGCACGATGTAGTCTGGAATTCCTCGACATGTCCAGAGGACATCACCGGTCTTCATGTCATATCCTCGAATAAAGTCTTTGTAATGCATGACGAGCTCCGGTGAGCCGTTTTCCGGATGAACGATTGTTGGAGTGGTCCATGCTCTCTGGATATCTTCAACTTTCCAGACAATGTCACCAGAGTGCTTATCCAGAGCAAACAGCGAATCCGATTCAATGGCTGCATTGATATACACAAGATCCTCATAGACAATTGGGGATGCTGCAGCGCCAAAACCAGCAACCCCAGTCCCGATACTTGTTCGCCAGATTTGTTTCCCCTCAAGTGAACAGCAGATCACGCCCGATGGCCCAAAGGCAGCATAAATGTTTTCGCCATCCGTGCAGGGTGTTGGTGACGCATAGCCATGGTCCGCTATTCGAGGTGTTGCCTCCTGCTCATCCGGCGACGGATCAAGATGCAGTGTCCACTGAGGACTGCCGTCATCTCGCGACAATGCCAGTACATGCAGCTGGAGATTTGCCCGCGATCCTAGATCATCAAGTTTTTCACCATATCCGCTATATCCAGTAAGGACGATGAGATGATTCACCACAATCGGGCTACTTGAACCACGCGCGACAGGCGTTTTCCAAATAACCGTGTCATTTGACCACGTCAACGGAGGTGATGCTTCTCCAGGGGCAACACCAGTGCCATTGGGGCCACGAAACCGTTGCCAGGAATCTGCATATGTCAGCGACGTGGCTGCGAGAAAGACTGCACACATGCAGCCAATCGTCCGGTCGCGCAATGAGTCACAGAGACGGCTGCCCATAGATACATCTGCTTTCTGAGCTACCCGATCAACTCGGGGATAACAGTTCCGTCGCGGACGATCATAACAGGGCGCCCTGTATTGGTGTGATACTCCTTTGTCGGATCAATACCAAGCAGGCTATAGTACGTTGCAGCAACGTCATCTGGCGAATAACCCTCGTGTCTTGGGCCGCTTGCTGTATCATCAGTTTCACCAATGACCTGTCCACCAGCAATGCCACCACCCGCCATCAACATAAACATAGCTCGGGCGTAGTGATCTCGTCCATTCCGTGTTGTGTTGATTTTTGGCGTTCGACCAAATTCACCGGTGACCAATACTGCAGTCGATTCCAGAAGACCTTTCTGCTCAAGCCCTGTAAATAATGCAGCCAAACCTTCGTCAAGCGGAGGAAGTTGCTTATTCTTCAACGCATTCCAGTTATCGCGATGTGTGTCCCACCCACCATATGAGATTGTGACAAATGGAACTCCATGCTCAACAAGCCGGGTCGCCAAAAGGCAACTTTGTCCAAACTTCGTCTCACCAAACGGAGCTGCGAACTTTTCATTCTCTCGACTTGTATCAAATGCTTCTTTTGCCTTCGGAGAGGTGATAATTTTGTGGGCTTGTTCGGAAAATTTATCGAGCCCTTCAACGAGTTGATTCTTGTCTTCAATGGCATGGAACCGTTGGTCGAGGTCTTCCAGCAGCATCTGACGTCGCTCAACATCACTGACTGTCAGGCTACCGTCAAGCGTCATACCGCGGACACTAAATGGCATGCCTGGGGTCGGTGTTTTTCCTGTAGCCAACGCAGCATATTTGACACCAAGGTATCCTGTGCCTCCGGCATTGTTCTTCGGAATGGAAACATTATGTGGAACCTCAAGAGGGCCCCCCAATTCCCGGCTGACAACAGCGCCGTACCCTGGAAACTCAAGTGAAGGGATAGGACGGTTACCCGTGTTGACATACTCTTGACCAAGCTTATGCGCAGCAAGCGAGTGGGTCACTCCTCTCAGGATAACATATTTGTCCATACACTTTGCCAGATTGGGTAAATGCTCGCTAATTTGAATTCCAGGGACGGAGGTCTGGATCGTATTGAATTCGCCTCGATACTCTGATGGTGCATCCGGCTTTGGATCAAATGTGTCCATGTGAGAAGGGCCACCTGGAAGATTCACAAAGATGGCAGCCTTTGCACCCTTGGGCCGCACTGGGGCGGCCTGCGTCCACCGAAGATAATTTGATAACGAAAGGCCACCTACGCCGAGAGCGCCAAGCCTGAGAAAGTCTCGTCGAACAACGCCATCACATGTGCGATGAAAAGTCATACTGCAGTCTCCAGAAAAAAACCTTTTTGAACTGTTTTACCGAAAGGAACCCGTGTGTTAGTGATTGAGAGCAAACTCTTTAGTATTAAGAAGTGCCCAGAGAATGTCACGTAAGCCATCTTTCGCAGTTGGCGACTGCTTCAGATAGGTGATCGAACGAGCGAGCTCTTGCTCAGTTGGACGCCGCACAAGTGTTCTGAGATACGCATCATTGATCATATCAGTCACCTGACTCTCATTCTGTGCGACCCAGTCCTGGACAGTGCCATCAAAGTAGTCATCTTTTTTCAGAGATGCCTTAAGAGTTGATTCTCTGGCTGCAATGGCTTTCTTAATTTGTTTCACCGCACCTGCGTCTTCTCTTTTCTTTGCAACGTCGAGTTTATTGTAGAGCGAGGAAAGGTATTCCTCATTCTTCTGCTTTTGTTCCTGGAATGCCTTCTCAGCTTCAGGGTTTCGGAA
>JBDOMS010000455.1:0-14609 GCA_039831735.1 Pirellulales bacterium | reverse complement strand
GAATGGATTTTCGTAATGCCTCAATGGTGTCCAGTCACTAGGAATAGAAATAAAATTCCCAAGGTACGATCGGGCAACACTGAGAATTGCATCATGCGGTATATCATCAGGAACAAGAAAACCTCTAGTTGGATTTTCAATCATCCACATAGCAACTGCTACCACTGAAATCGCAACTTGCATCGTTGTGGCGTTTTGGCCTGGAACAAGTCGACGAGACTCTTCAATTGACAGGTCTGATCCACACCACCAACTCTTCAGTGGATGACCCATAATCAGTGCGCCCAAAATATCAGAACCACTGGTAATTTCGTCGTAAAGAATTCGCTCACGAGGCTGAATTCTATAATTACGACACCTTAATTCCCATAGACTTGCTATCGCTGAATCGCTTGGACAATATGCGTAACAAACCGTTGGCCTGTATACCGGTTTTCCATCGTCCCAAACAGTAAGGTGATCTGTAATCGTAAATGCCTCACCATGACGAACAACCATCCCAACAATTGTGTGGTGTGGCACCCAACTGTTGATACAGGTATTTATGCCCATCCGAGCCAAGCAAATTTGGCCTCCTGGTCCTTGTTGGTGATCATATGCAAAGACAGGCATCGTTTTTTCATGAGTTCCCCAACCTAACTCCGCCGTCATGGTGCCTTCTTCACGAAATCCTTCTACACTCCACGTGTTCACAAACTCATCGACTTCTTTGGGCACTGCTGTAATTTGTGTATCTCGTTCACTGCAATGAATGACCTTCACTCCTAATGCTCGTGAGAGAAGATGAAAAGCTTGTCGTTGCTTATATTCGATGATCTTTTCAGCCTGCTGGCCAACAAAATGCTTTTCGACAAGACATGCGTCTGCAATATCGAGAAGGCCTTGCTTGGTGAAGTGGCTAATAAGTCCTGGGTTTGCTCCATGCTCAACCACAGCTGTTGGTCCTACTTCTTTCCATTTATCGCGCATTTCGCGCAACTCCATATGACGAGCGTACAGTGTTAATTCTGTGGGATGTGTTCCCGCAGGAAAATCATATGGATCCCACAATTCAACAGCCGTATTGATATACATCACACCCTTGTAATGACACCAATCAATCACTTCTCCAGAATGAATATTCCATGCTAAGTCAATCAACAAATCCCCAGGCGATAGAAGTGAACCTAGAATGCGTTCAATACTCTCCGGGCCAATTCGATCCTTAATCAAATGAACCCCACGAGCGAGCCATGGCTGAAGTTGTGGTTCCGCGGGATTAAAATCGATAATGGTCACTCGATCCGGAGCGATCCGAATGTGCTTAAGCAGAATAGGTAGTGTACATCTCGCGACAGAACCAAAGCCAATGAAAACAATACGATTGGGAAATGTGATCATGTTGGCTACAAACTTAACGAATAAATGATGGACGATGCTGTGTAATCCAAAAACTGTCCTGAGGAACACACTTTGTAAACGATGAAGGCACCATCAATGAGCACAGTCAGCTGCACTGTGATATCAAAATATTCAAAATTCCAGACCACTATGATGGTGTGAGTTGAAGCAAGCCGAATCATTGTGGAATCGACAAGAGAACAAATTGATACCGGCCTACTTGAGTAAGTTCAAAAGCGTATCAAAGTACTGGTTATCTTGCCAAAGGCGTATGCATGTTGAGCCTAAAACTGAAAAACTGCATCACACCCTGCATAGAACTGACCATATTGATCGCCACTAACATTAATTCCTTGACCAAGTGGCCTCCCATACGGCAGCGGTGTTGTTGACGAATTTGGGGAAAACCAGTCATAGCGTATCTCAGGGCGGATAAGCCAATTGTCATTTGGATACCAATTCAAGCCAAGCGTCAGCTCCCAAAATGAACCCGCAAAACCTTCAGTCCAATAGCCTGGATTATCAAGTTCGCTTTCATTTCTGAGAGGTGCCGACACGATGTATCCATTATTGTCACGAAAGTACTCTAACCTTACAGCTCCTTGCCACTTCGGGGTGAATTCCCAAAAAAGGTAGTTCACAAAAGAATACCACTGAGCGGTACCTGGCTGTTGGCCAGCATTCCCGGGATTTACATTCGCATTAAACTGCCATGCATTGTCATTTTGGAAGACCCATGTCAGTCGACTACTGAGACGATTGGTGTAAACCGTACTAATAAGAGAACGATTTCCAACCAAAGAACCGTCAGCTGGATTTCTACTAATTGTGGTTACTTCATTTCCAATCGTTGTTGTAATAGCTAGGTTTTGACGTTTGTCACTACTTTCAAACTCCACACCACCAAGATAACTGGCAGTACTACCTGCTCCTGGATAATTATTATTGTGAATGGCAAACGCACCTATCATTGGCTGATTATCAAAAAAATTATTCCATCCTGTAGTAATGCCACTTAAGAAGGTGATCTGTTCATTGGGTTGCCATAAACCAAGAAAACCAGTGAACGTGAAAGGTGAAAACTGCATTGTGAGACAGTGTGTATAAAAGAAGTTGCCTGGCGCTGGAACCTGTTCAAAACCCAGAATGCTATAGAAGTGGCCGAATCTCAACGTCATCCCCTCATAGGCAACATCTGCATACATCTGCGGTAATGCAAAACCATAGTCCTTAGAAAATCCCCACGAGGCAATATTCTCAATACCTAACGGTTGCAAAGGATATGCATCAAGACCGAGGGCGGTTGTATAAAAATAGTCTGTACCAAAGAGCAAATCGAGTCGTCCGCCAAGATCAACTCCATCTGTACCATCCGTTTCACGTTCAAGCACAATGTACAGTTGATTCAGCTGCCCCTGCCAACTGCGGTCAGCCATTGTCACTGGTCCATTAAATGGAGCTCCCCAATTATTTGCTCCAAGGCCATATTGCATCCACCCATATAAATATATTTCCCGATCTTCGAGCCTCGGTATATGGAGAAGCCGATCAGGACCACTTCCGTAGTCAAATCGTTCCCAAGCTTCACGCACTTCTTCTGGCTCAACATCTGACTGGGCTGGAGGCTGAGCGATTGCATGCTCTGCAAGGAAACTCAGTAAACAGACCAACAGTGCGCTGATCACACATTGATTATGGCGATACATGCCGAAAGAATCGTTACATTTTGCCAACATCCATGATCACGTGCTGCGCATGAGCCTAAAACTTTTATATTCTTCCTGGATTCTCATAGTCAAAGGGCTCGTAGAACAACGATATCGTGTGGCAAATATCGTGTTTCTTGTCACCACGCAGGGTGAAATCTGTCTCAATAAAGGTCAAAAACGTTGTTTTTGAACTCTTTCAAGGCTTTCGTACACTATAAATTGCGTAGCTTATCTAAATTTTGATATTCCTTTTACCGAATGACGAAGATGCGTCGCATCACTCCAGTGCCGGTTATCAACGCCTTGCTCTTTGCTGTGGCTTCAGTAGTGACATTTCCAGAGTTCTGTTTTGGGAATGATCCTCGACCTTCGTCTGATACTCCTTTTCGTGTCGAACCTCAACCTTACATGTCACGTCGGGCAAAGAGAAAAGCACGTCGGAGAGGCACCTATATTGAGTTCAAAACGTTTGAAAATCAAAATGATTCCTTGATCACATCCCAATCACCTGATGTACACAAAGACCAACCCTATCATGATGATTGTTTGCCATGTCAACATTTTGATATTTACCTTCCTCAGGGATGTCATAGTGAACTTCCACTTATCATTTGGATACATGGCACCACGTGGCGAAATGGTACGAGAGATGACTGTCCGATAACGTGGCTGACCAATGAAGGATATGCTGTTGCAAGCATCGGGTATCGCCTTTCTTCGGAAGCAACATTTCCTGCCCAGGTTTACGACTGCTTATCTGCCATTACTTTCCTTGAAGAGCAAGCAGAGGTATGGGGCATTGATCCAAACAAGATGTGTATTGCCGGAGCTTCCGCAGGTGGCCACCTTGCAGCTCTATCAGGTTTGTGGAATGAGTCGATACCAAATAAACCTATGCCTCGTGTTGCAAGTATTTGTATATTTGGAGCCCCGACGCACCTCACAACTCTTGGACCAGAACATGATCGATCCACCTCACCTGCAAGCTTGCTGATTGGTGGACCACTTCCAGAATTTCGAGAAGCCGCCCAGCGAGCCAGTCCTCTGGTACATGTAAATCCTGATGCTCCGCCAATACTTATCGTACATGGTACAAATGATAAAAAAGTAGCACCTGAACAGAGTAAAGACTTCAATTCTGCGTTAGAGGCAGCTGGCATAGAAAGCTATCTCGTCTTTGTTGATGCCTCACATGAACTGCCTCTCAATCGTTCAGATGAAGCTGGAAAGGCATTGTTGTCCTTTCTGAGGCAGATGCTGAATCCAGCACTTCATGCACGGTAGCAACACATGCAAATGCCCCAGGCCGCATAACCTGTCTTTTTTCCCATGCTTGTGCAGCCCTCCATCCTTGACTGCCGATTCCTAAGTCGGCTGGTTGTGACCGGCCAAGTCATGATCCTGTTATCTGCCTCATTTTCGGAGTTTTGCTTACACCATGCCGCGCATCCGTCGTACAACACAATCATCCACTGTTCAAACTCCTTTTGAGACGTATCTCCGCGATATCAATGAAGTGTCATTATTGACAGCCGATCAAGAAAAAGAACTGGCTGGAGCAATTGCTCGTGGTGATGCCGCAGCACGTGATCATATGGTTCGGGCTAATCTTCGACTTGTTGTGAGTATTGCAAGAGGTTACGCCAATAGAGGTCTCCCACTTCCTGACCTTATTGAAGAAGGAAATCTTGGTCTCTTACGTGCTGTTGAAGGTTTCGATCCAAAGGTTGGAACACGATTTAGCACCTATGCAAGTTATTGGATTAAGCAATCTATTAAGCGGGCTTTGATCAATAACGGTAAGACGATTCGCATACCTGCTTATATGGTTGAATTACTTTCAAAATGGCGAAGGGCCACAGCCCGACTTTCAGATACTCTTGGTCGAACGCCAACACACGAAGAAATTGCTCGAATGCTTGGACTCGCAAGGAAGAAGTTATCAATAATCAAAAAAGCAATCACTGTACATAATGCATCACCACAAACAGATCAGGATGATGGTTGGTCACTCAGTGATATTATCCGCGATGAAAATGCAAAATGTCCCGCTGAGGTGTTGCTCGATCACGATACGCTCAAGCATGTACTGAAACGGGTTGATGAACTCGATACTCGAGCATCAACAATTATTAAACTACGCTTTGGTCTTGAGGGTGGAGAACCGATGACATTAAAAGAGATCGGTTCGGTCCTGGGGCTCACCCGTGAACGTGTACGTCAGATCGAATCAGAAACACTCGCGAATCTTGCCCTTGAAATTGATGGTACACCCAGGGCCACAATCCAGTTGCGGCGAGGGGCCTGACCCCTTAGGCTCGTACTATGAATCTTTCAGACCACATACGTCCTATCCCTGACTTTCCCAAGCCAGGGATTCTCTTTCGAGATATCACCCCTCTTCTGGCCCATCCAGAAGCACTCACAGAAGCTGTTCAGCAGATTGCGGCTCCCTGGAAAGGTGAGGATATCCAAGCAGTGGCAGCTGTTGAGGCACGTGGCTTTCTTTTTGCTACCCCTCTGGCAATCGCATTAGGAGTCGGTGTAATTCCTGTTAGAAAACCGGGAAAACTACCGGCTGACACAATTTCGTATGATTATGACCTTGAATATGGACAAGATACCCTCGAGATGCACCGCGGGATACTCGCTCAAGGCTCAAATGTACTTATTGTTGATGACGTCCTTGCGACCGGTGGAACAGCGCAAGCCTGTATAAAGTTAGTGGAGTCAGCCGGAGCGCATGTTGCAGGAGCAGCATTTCTAGTTGAACTTGACGCCCTTGGTGGTCGTAGAATTCTTGCACCACACCGTGTTGAATCAGTAGTACGATACTGATATGTCACGAGTGCTTGTAGCCATGTCCGGCGGTGTTGATTCGAGTGTCGCAGCATCATTGCTGGTTGAGGCAGGATACGACTGCATTGGTGTCTTTATGCGACATGGTCAACCCGCACTCCCCCCACAGACAACCTCTGATGGATTGCCGATTCTCTCCTCTGCTCGACCCGGTCACCAGGGCTGTTGTTCTGCTGCCGATGCTCTTGATGCTCGAAGGGTTGCCGACCGACTCAATATTCCACTGTATGCACTTGATCTCACAGAAGACTTTGAAAATATCATTGATTATTTTGTAGGTGAATATGGACACGGACGCACGCCAAATCCATGTGTTCGATGTAATTCTTGGCTTAAGTTTGGCCGCCTCTTTGACTATGCCGATACAGTCGGGGCAAGTCATATTGCAACCGGACACTATGCTCGACTCGCACTGACGCCATCCGGTCCTGTGCTCCGTCGAGGATTAGACTGTAATCGAGATCAATCCTATGTCCTTTTTGATATCAGCCATGAACGTCTTGGAAGAATGCTTCTCCCGGTTGGAGATCTGTCAAAACAGGAAGTTCGTAAGCGAGCAAGCACGTTGGGACTTGTTACAGCAGATAAGCCAGACAGTCAAGAAATATGCTTTGTTGCTCCCGGAGAGCATGCAAAATTGGTGGCCTCACGATTAGGCGGGTCACGAAGTGGTGATATTGTCACAATAGATGGTGAGATACTTGGTCAACATGAAGGAATTGAGAGATTCACTGTTGGACAACGGCATGGATTAGGTCTTGCTATAGGAAAGCCATTATATGTGGTTCGTATTGAGCCAGAATCGTGTAGGATCGTCGTTGGTGATCGTAAGCACGTCCCAGAACATCATCTTGAGGCCACTGAAGCAACCTGGATTGGAACCCCTCCAAGGAAGCCGTTTTTTTGTCAGGTACAATGTCGAGCACAGCGATCAGCAGCTCCTGCGCGTGTGACCCCCTGTGCTGATGGACGGTTTTATGCAACCTTTACGGATTACCCGGATATATCACCAGGTCCTATTTCTCCCGGACAGCCGGCTGTTTGTTACGACGGAGATAAACTGCTTGGCGGTGGCTGGATTGTAGCCTGATCACGAACTAGGCTTTCTGGTATCAGTGCAAGGAGCACCCCTCAAGGAAATTCAATGAACATTCCAGCGCCTGTTTTTGTAGTCATGACGGTAATTCTGGGTTTGGCTGCCCTCACCATGCTGCTGCTTCTTTTTAACTACGGTCAACTATGGTTTCAGGCCTATTGGTCGAAAGCCGCTGTAACCTTTATGGAACTTGTTGGAATGACGTTACGAAAGGTCAATGCCCGTACCATTGTCCAGGCAAAAATAATGGCAACACAGGCTGGCCTCGGACGAGATATTCCATGCCGAAGGCTTGAAGCACATTATCTTGCCGGAGGAGATGTACCTCGTGTTATTCGTGCGCTCATCGTTGCTCATCGGGCTGACTTAGATCTTGATTTTGATCGAACGTGTGCAATTGATCTAGCAGGCCGTGATGTTCTTGATGCTGTCCAGACAAGTGTCAATCCGAAGGTGATTGACTGTCCTGATGCTGCAAGTGGCAAATCGACCTTGTCAGCCGTCGCAAAAAATGGTGTTGAGTTGCGAATTCGTGCACGGGTTACTGTTCGAACAAATCTTCAGCAACTGATTGGTGGGGCAACAGAGGAGACGATCATTGCTCGAGTTGGTGAGGGTATTATCACGTCAATTGGATCTGCTCAAAGTCATTTTGAGGTTATGGAACATCCAGATACGATCTCCAAAGCTGTTCTTGAACGAGGTCTCGATGCCCAAACAGCATTCCAGATTGTTTCAATTGATATTGCTGATATTGAAGTAGGTGAAAACATAGGTGCCCGGCTTCAGGCAGATCAAGCTGAAGCCGATACGAGAGTCGCCCGCGCAAAGGCAGAAGAACGAAGAAGCGTTGCCATTGCGAGAGAGCAAGAAATGAAAGCTGAGACCGCGGACAACCGTGCCCAACTCCTTCAGGCTGAGGCGTTGGTTCCCAAAAGTATTGGCGATGCTTTTCGTGCTGGTCGTGTGACCGTCAACGGGAAGAGCTGATATTTTCTAAAAACCCCTGTTTTCGTACTTTGCCATCATAGATGGCACAATCCGAATAATCCGGGAAATTCGGCCAAACTTTGCGGCCGTATTATGCCGATATGTAGGGTGTGAGAGTAGTGTCCGTCATGAAGACGGCCAAGTTGCTTTGGCCCACTGCTTTCTCCAGACATTCGTTGGCAAGGGAGTGTGCCATATGGCTCTTCGAAAACTTAGGCTTTACACAGGTCCAGAGACGCTTTCACCACCCACGTCGGTGCTCACCGAACAAACTAATTCGAATCGAGTGCGCGTAACGCTTGGTGATATTCTTCCGCTTCTTGTTGATGCTGCAGAAAGTGACCGAACATGGTTGAATGACTTTACAGATGATGAAATCACCATTACTTCGGACCTTCATGATATTTTGGAGGCTTACAGAAACTTCAGAAAACCTGTCGCCTGACATATAGACGTTGAAAAGGACGCTCAACAGAAAAAAGTCTTTTCTTCATATGATGGAGTGCCAGAGAACCCTGCCCACTTTGTTGTTTATCCATCTTTTGGATTAGATGGGGTTGGCAAGATTATTTGCCAGAACTCGAGATCGAGCCATTTCCCGAACTTATATCCTGCTTCACGCACAGTGCCACAGCAATGAAAGCCAAGTGAACTATGGAGTGCGACACTTGCAACGTTTGTTGCATCAATGCCCGCAATCAGTGAATGAAGCTTGTGTTGCTCCGCAGTAACTATCAAAGCCTGCAGGAGTTGCCTACCAATCCCCTCTCCACGAAATTGCTCATCAACATAGACAGAATGCTCTACTGAATACTTATATGCAGCACGAGGCCGAAACGGACCCCATGTTGCAAACCCAGCGAGAACCCCAGGCTCCCATTCAATACCAAGCACAGGAATATTATTTCTTTGCTTTGATGCTAACCATGCCTGCATGACCTCCTCATCTCTCGGTACATATTCGTACAAGGCTGTGGAATGCAAAATTGCATCGTTAAATATCTTCTGGATTGCTGGCAGTTGGCTCACCGAGCATTGCAGAATAGGACGGTTCGGAGGAAGTGGCTTCTTGCGGTGCATCACCGCAATTCTACCCCTCTTTTTGCGCCACTGCGTCAGGGCGATATGTTATCAATGAAACACCCACTAATACGAGAAAACCGAGTGGTATTGTCACCAATCCCGGTTGGCTAAACGGCATGGGGGACAAGTCTCGTGACAGACCATACACCTTCTCAAAAGTGTCAGCTGAAAGCAAAATCCAACCGAGTGATGCCACCATTCCCACTGTTACAGCTGCAATGATTCCTTGTTTGGTGGTTCGTGACCAAAACAATAGCATCACCAAAGCGGGGAGATTCGCACTGGCAGCAATATTAAATGCCCATCCTACGAGAAAACTGACATTAAATTGTTTGAAGAGAATCCCAAGTACCATTGCAATAACACCCAACGCAACCGCTGATAGTTTTCCACAGCGAACTTTTTCTGCATCGTCCATCTGTACACCAAACACATTCTCCACAAGGTCATGCGCAACAGCTCCGCTTCCTGCCATGATAAGACCACTGACCGTCCCTAAGACTGTTGTGAAAGCAATCGCTGAAATAATTGCGAAAAGTGTGGTACTAAACGACTTTGCGAGCAGTGGTGCTGCCATATTCGTATCCGTTGGATCCAAGCCACCACTGATCATCGCTCCAAGACCCAAATAGAGTGTCAGTACATAGAACACACCAATTGCTGCGATACCAACAACAGTACTTTTTCGAGCAGCAGCACCATCCTTTACCGTGTAGTAGCGAATCAGGATGTGTGGCAGTGATGCAGTGCCACAAAAAAGAGCAAGCATAAGACTTGCAAAATCGAGACGACCAGTCAGTGTGCCGTTTGACAAACCCTTAAAGTATCCACCTGGCTTCAAAAGATCTGCTCCTTTTCGCTCAACTGGTGAATACGTGAAATGTGTTCCTTTTTCATCTGTGTGCCGCTTTGCAGACCATGTAATGACTGTCGAGTCCTCGAGGGCTGCAAGATACTCAAGTGGTCTTAATGGACCTGTAGATCTTTTACCCTCATATCGATCAGGGAGACTCATAATCGTGCCGACGGGTCGAAGATCGTGAGAACCCTTTATTTGTGGTTTTCCATCAATAAGCACACTTCCATCGGGACGGATTGTCTTTATTTGTGGCGTCTGATCTTCAAGACCAGGCCGTCCAGCGTTGACGTTCAAACCTCTATAGAGGATGAGGACTGTGAGAATGCCGCAAAAAAATACAAGAAGCGAGCCTTTTATAAACTGAACCCATGTGGTTGACACCATGCCCGCAGTGACAACGATCAAGGTCACAGCGATACCAACCAAAACAACTCCTACTGACTGAGGTAATCCAAGTAATGGTGTTATAAGTGAGCCAGCACCAACCATCTGTGGAATCAAGTAGAAAATACTCACCACAAGCGTCGAAATCGCAACAGACATTTTGATGCCACGGCTGTTAAATTTCGCATCAAGTGCATCAGCGAAAGTAAATCGCCCGAGCGCCTTGATCGGCTCAGCAATCACAAATAGGGCAACAATCCATCCAGCTAGAAAACCAATAGAGTAGAGAAAACCATCGTACCCTGCGAACGCAATCATTCCACAAATTCCTAAAAAAGAAGCCGCAGAAAGGTAGTCACCAGCGAATGCGATACCGTTCACAAACCAATGCACCTGCCCGTGCGCTGCATAATAAGCTTGAGATGATTGTTTATTTCGACCAAGCCAAAAAGACAGTCCAATAACACCAATAACAAATGCTGCAAAAATAAGTACGGCGAGTGGAGATGTGACATGAAGCATGTTGTGCGTATCCCTATGACCGGCTTGCTCGTGCCACCATGTAAATGAAAGCAAGCACACAGGCTGCTGCTATAAGACCCATGCCAGAAGCGATTGCTAAATTAACCCCTCCGAATGGACGCCATGACAATAAATCTGGACGACCAAGAACTAGTCCCATGAATCCACCATACATGAGCACATATACGATGAAGAGTGTTAATCCTAATTGACTCTTCGTATCCTGTTTTTTTTCAGACATCTGTAATGCTTCCCGTGACCGTGGGAGATTGTAACAGCCTCACGAACTTATGCATAAAAATGATATGGTTCCAATGTTCTGCATAGGTGCTTTCCATCAAATTAATCGAGTCTCTATCCAGCCAAGAAACACGTTTCTTCCTTCCAAGACAACTCCATACCACACGACGCTATTCTGCTTTTTGGTCCGAAAATCGATAGGGATCGTGGAGCCTTTCCATTTCACTAAGGAGTAATGCCTCCATAGCTTCTCGCCGGTCTGAATACCGAAGATCATCTGCAAGGTTTCTTTGCGATGACTGAGGCACTACAGGAAGCAGATCACTAACGGATGCGATATGGTGATCATCGACAAACTCATGAGGGTTATTCTTAAGATTGAATAGCTGTGTGTGTAGTCCTCCTGAAGGTGATTCATATTTGATCAGCTTCCAATCCCCATTTCGTACACTTCGCATTCCAGGTTTCTGACCTCCACAATACACACCATACAATACATCTCGCACAACTTTCTGGTGACCTTGGAGAATAGGCAAAAAACTTATACCTTCGTTTGAAGCAGGAGATTGGATATCACAGATATCACAAAGTGTGGCCAACGTATCAGTAAGATATGTATTCCCTATAGCACGACTACCTGGAACAACGCCCGGGCCTTTTACAATCAGTGGCACACGCCACGTATGCTCATACAGATTTTGCTTACCCTGAAGACCATGACGACCGATCGCTATCCCGTGATCAGCCGTATAAAAAATCCAGGTATTCTCAAGCTCACCCATGTCGGACAGCCGGTCAAGCACACGCCCAATTTGTGAATCGATGTTCTCACTGCATGCGAATTCTCTTCCAAGCTCATTCCGAATGGTTTGTTCGTCACGGTTCTTCCAAACGCCACTCACACTTACCTCATCCCGCACCTCCATGTGACCATGATCGAATGGGTGCATCGGAAGCCAATTGGGTGGAAGAGGTGGATGTTTTTTATTTTTTTCTGGAATCACACGCTTATCACGGTGATTCGTTGCACCGTAGTGCGAAAGGTATTCTGGTGTACCATCCCGCGTATCATGTGGATGTGAAAATCCAAAATAAATCAAGAACGGATCTCTATCCTGTGTGTTCTGACGGGTTTCGAGATATTGCAGCACTTGCTCTGCATGCCACGTGCTCCCGGTATCATCTGTTCCGCCTCGTTTGGTGGCATCTTGGCAAACCGTGAATAAAGCGTTTGCGCCAGCATAACTATTCCCTCGCTTACATGTCCGCATGGTGTCATACCCTGCCTTGTTAAAAACTGCAGGGAGCGTGTGCTGAGCGATATCAGGTGGACACATCTTCTGAAATGTATCATTTTGATTATTTCTTGCTTTGTTCTTTTTGGTTGCTTTTGGACCTATGGGCAAATGCCATACAGTTCGACCACTCATGACCATATGTCGACTCGGAGAGCAGACTGCTCCAGAAAATGACCCCATGTGATACGCCGCATCAAAAACCATTCCCTCTTTTGCGAGTCGATCAATGACCGGTGTCTTAAGTGTCGACTTCGGATTATAGAAACGAAAGTCAAATGGTGATTGGTCGTCAACAATGATAAACAAAATATTCGGTCGCTTTATCGTTGCATCTGCTGATGCATGAAGAGTTGCTGCTACCACGACAAGCCCAAAAACCAAAAAGACTTCAACGCCCTTCAGCAGACAGATAAAACGATTCTTATTGTTGTATAACATGCAGCATACTCCAGTTATCAGTTCAAAAAGAAATTACTGACATACCATTGTTTGTTATTCAGTAATTGAGTCTTGCATCGGTAGTCGCAAACGTATGTCGCAGCAATACAGGGTTTGTCTCTTACATGCTCCGACGCTACTGTCACCACTTAATGTATTCCTCAAGTATACACCGGTATGTCTTGCTCAAGAACCATATGATCGGTAGAGAGATCCCAAAAAACTCTGGCTTGAATACCTACTGACGAACGAGTAGTCAGTATTCTCCCGATAACAATACATACTGCGCTTTGATCCTTATCTGATGAATCCCTAGATACAACCACTCTCCCTACTGAGACGGTTTCTATGATTCTTTCTTTTTTTGTTGTTTCCTTGTTTTTTTATTTGCACGCACAGGCAGGGGAACTGCTTCATCTTTGGGAAGCTGTTGCTGAAGACTTGTTTTGAGTTTCACATATTCTTGGTGGTCTGCGAGGTTTTTATATTCCAGTGGATCTTCCTGTTCATCATAGAGTTCTTCTCCTCCATCTGCGTAGCGGATATACCGCCAACGTTCTGTTCGAATCGCATGATGTCCACGACCATGTGTCGTTATCGCCGATGCGTCCCATGCTGCATCCACGCTACTTAATAAAGGTTTGAGACTCTGTCCTTCGAGATGGACTGGAAAGGGTATATCGACAAGATCAAGAAGGGTTGGATAAATCGAGAGGTAGTCAACAGGACGCTTACAAACACTTCCCGCTGATGTAAGACCTGGTACTCGCCAGACAAATACCGTCCGCGTTGGTTCTTCCCAAAGAGCAAACTTTCGCCAATGTGATTTCTCGCCGAGGCTCCACCCATGATCGGACCAAAGTACAACAAGCGTATCATCTCGATGGCCTGATTGTTCAAGACCTGCGAGCATGCGACCGACTTGATAATCACAAAAGGCACATGTTGCTAAATACGCCTGCACGGCTTCCTTCCAACGTCCACTTCTCAAGATACCTGCATGGTCACCATCCGCTTTGGCCATCTTGAGCCCAGAACTTGGCACATCATCTAAATCATCTGATTTCCACGGAGGAAGTTGAATCGACTCAAGCGGAAACAAGTCAAACCACTTCTTTGGCACGCTGAAAGGCATATGGGGCTTCACAAGACCGCATGCAATAAAAAACGGCTGTTGGCTTTTTTGTTTGAGCTTTTTGATGCACCAATTTACCACCTGATGATCTGGCATATCCTCATCACGACCATCAAGTGGATAAAACCGAATACCCCCCACTCCTTCATTTTCTGCCAATGGATGCCGTGGTGGTGAATCAATGCGCCCATCAAAGTACTCATCCCAGAATCCTCCACGTTCTTGACCGTGATAGATTTTGCCAGCACCATAGACACGATACCCGTGTTTCCCGAGGCACGAATTCAATAACTTGTCTTCTGAAATACCGACATGCCAGTTATGTTGATTGAGATAACATCCTGTTGTACTTGGACGCATCCCTGATAGAAGTGATGCACGAGAAGGATTGCATGCTGGGGCTGTACAGTATGCATTCGTGAAGGTCACACCAGATGCCGCAAGTTTATCAATATTGGGTGTTTTGGCCTGAGGATGTCTACCAAGATGGCCAACCCAATGATTCAAGTCATCAATCGCAATGAAAAGGATGTTTTTGGGGTGTGCTGCGTAAACCATCCTATCATTTCCACATAATCCTCCAATCACAATAGCGATTACGGATATTCTCATACAC
>JBDOMS010000596.1:0-3255 GCA_039831735.1 Pirellulales bacterium | reverse complement strand
ATTGCCATGTTCCCGGCTGTCGGCACGCATTCACAGCAGGGGGCTGCTGTTTGTAGAGGGCACCACACTGACCATCGTAGTACGTTATTGGGCCGTCAGTACCATCCTGATATGAGTCAAGGATTTGAATCTCGTAGGTATTCATAAAAAAAACACCTGAGTTCCCCCGCCCCTGGCCCTTCCCAACAGGAGGAGAAGGTTCTCGGAATTCCAGGTGCAGTTGGCAGTCACCAAAACTTTGTTTTGTACGAATGTCTCCCTTGCCAATCGTTGCTATGCCATCAGCCACACTCCATGACCTGCCATTTTCCCATGGATCAAGGCTCGTTCCATCAAAGAGAATGATTGCATCATCAGGAGGAGCCCGAGGTGATGTATCCTCAGGCCCGGGGTCGACAACAGGTGGTGAGGGCCACGTAATCGGATTGATCCATTCCACGCCATTTTGCTTTTGATGGCCCATAAGATGCCAACGTCGAGAGCGAATAGACTCAGTGATCACTCGTGCCTTGGCTTCAGCATCTCCTAGGGGAAGACCTTGTCGCACACCGGGGCGAAGATGTCCTGCGGCCGATAGATAAGCGTTCCGAAGGAGTTCCATGCGTTTTCTTGCAAGTGGGACAAAGTTCTGGAGTTCCCTTGGGAAAACAATGGAAGAAGCAGTTGGAGAACCGAGGCCCATGAGAACAGCTCGACAAAACGCCCAGCTTCCGAGGGCGTTTGGATGCACAGTGTCGGGAGCAAAAACAACAGAGGGATCTTTAGATCGGGCCTCTGCAAGCATTTTTTTCATTGGTCCGTGAACATCAATGACCAGCCAACCATCTTTGCGTTTTGATATGAGCCACTTCGACATTGTTTCAAGAACATGGTCGTAATCAGTATCATGAGCTGGCCCTGGTTTTCCCTGGCGTTGGTCGTAGAGAGGAGGAGTAAGATGGATGATTGTGGAACCATTTTTTTCAACAGCGGCATGCAGCTTCTCCATACCGTCTTGAAAATGAGCAAAGCGAACTGGGTCAAGAGGCAGGTAAATTCCACAATTCATGCCATAGCATGCAAAGACAAGATCAGGTCTGCTCACTCGCAGAACTCTGTCCAATCGTTCCTCAAGATTCGGCCGCGGGAATTTTCCGCCTGCATGCCCATCCTCACTAAGACCAGAAACTGTTTCACTTGAGAGCCCCATGTTGATGACTTTTCCAGTCATTCCTTCATATTCCATCCAGGCAGCAAAGCTGGCTACCCATGCACCGCCAAAGGTGATTGAGTCTCCAAGACAAACAATACGGCGGGCATTCCGGACAAGGTTGCACAGTTCTTCCGGCTCAGAAGCGTGTACATTTGAGAGAGCAGTTGCGATGAGGCAGAAACTGGAAAGCAGGAGTCCATGCCACGAATAGCAGATTCGAACAGAGGCACCCAAAGACATTATTTTGTGAGCGGCGTGGCCCCCTCCCGAATCGCAAACAAATGACTTTTGTTGGCTATGTACAGTGTATTTCCCACTGCAACAGGGGTGGAGTAAACACTGTTCCCCATGTTGATCTCTGAAAGAATATTTTTCTCACGATCTAAGGCAAAAACGGTAATATCACCGTCTTCATCACCGATGTATATTTTCCCATCTGCAATTAGTGGTGAGCCCCACGACGCTGCAAGCATATCTTCTGTCCATAAGGGCTTCCCAGTCTTCACATCAAGGCAATGGAAGAGACCACTAAAATCAGCAACAAAAAGCATGCCATTTGAGATGACAACAGTGCCACAGGTTCGGTGCATCGTCTCTTCGAAGTTGAGTTTGCCGTTGCCATCAGCATCGAAGCCCGGGTAGTGCCATACAGCTGCAGAGTTTGGATTGGGTCGTGCAACCTCACCCTCTTCCTCAATAACAGCTTGATTTCGTCGGTGCGGAAGAGGAGTGTCCGGATCCTTCAAGCTCACAGCTATTTCACTTGAGATGTCACCCCTCTTTGTCGGATCAATACACCAAAGATGTCCTACTCCTTCACCATGTTCGGGATCTTCACCAACAGCAATGTAGACAAGCCCATCATAAATCACGGGTGTACCAATAATGTGATTCCTATCGGCACGTCCACCGAGTGAATACTTTGACTCCTTCGGGTTGCAATCGAATTTCCACAATAACTTAGACTTACCATTGTCACCTCGAGCATCAAAGGAGTACACCCACCCGTCACCACCACCAAAGATTGCCTGAGGAACACCATCAATTTCCGCATACGAAGGGCTGGACCATTGGCCATGTAAGACATTGGCGCCTGGTGAGTTATCAGCCCATAAGAGTGATCCGTCACGTTTATCAATACACAAGAAACTAGGGGCGTTGAAGTTTGGAAGATTAATGTGGCCTTCATCAACACCATTACCTGTAATAACAAAAAGAGAGTCACCAACCCCGGTTACACTGCACGAGCACATATTGTGCTGAGACACTCCAAACTGTTTCATCATGTTCATGACCCATACAACATCTGCTTCATTTTCCGCTGTGACCTTTTCGTCAGTGAAGGGCCCATCATTCTCTCCATCATGAAAGCCCTCGGTGTCGAGGCACTTCACCTCCCCTCGGCTGGTCACATACCACAAACGATCTCCCTCGACTAATGGAGCACAACAGATGCCCTGCAGAGGCCAGTCATGCACACGACCGGTTGGAAGTTTTTCACTGGAGTCTTGCCAAAGAAAAGAGCCGTCCTCAACATCGAATGCAAGCAGGCAACCCAGATCAACCTCAGCGGGATATCGCTCAAGCCAACCTTTGCCATTATTGGTGCCAACAAAAACTTTGCCGTTTGCGATAACAGGATTTCCATATGACTGACTACCAAGTGGAGCAACCCACACAATATTTTCACTTGTATCAGGCTTCCAATCCCCGGTGGCAGCATCAAAATCCCCTGGATTCCATTCAGTTGGAACACTTGTGGCAGGTGAAACATTGTTTCGAACAGGTGAACCACCCCACTGATTCCATTCAGCTGAAAAAATTGGAGTCGTCATAACCCCGATGACAATCCATTGCAAGAACGAACCTTTCATTTCACTGCCTCCACAATAACGTTATCGATATAAATCTCAGAAGACTTAGAATTTCCAAAAAAACCAGGACTACCTTGAAGATTTCCATTTTCGTGACGGGCTTCAATAGTCCAGGATGAAGGCTCTGGATCTTCTTTCGGCCAGACTTTTCCCTTAAGAACAGCATCCTTACCGTCAACCTGTGCTTCG
>JBDOMS010000068.1:0-3269 GCA_039831735.1 Pirellulales bacterium | reverse complement strand
ATTATGTCAAAGAGATGCTGTGATCGCACTAATCACAGGAGGTGGATCAGCGCTTCTTACCGCCCCTCTTCCTCAATTCTCCATTCAAGACATTGTCAACGAAACCCTTCGGCTGTCTCTTGCCGGAGCAACAATTTCCGAAATTAATGCGTCACGTACGAGCATGAGTCTCGTCAAGGGAGGTGGACTTGCAAGAGCATGTCGTGCAGGAAAGCTCATAACTTTGGTACTGTCAGATGTCATGGGCAATGATCTACAGGTCATTGCATCGGGGCCATGTACGTCGCCCTCAATGCGTGGTGGACGCTGGACGACTGATTCCGGTTGTGACGTTGAACATATTGTGATTGGAGACAATACAACTGCTGTGGATGCTGCAATACAAAACGCTCATCAACTCGGCTACAAAATTATGCCATGTGAGATTCCACATGAAGCAGATGCTGGGATCATTGGGAGTCTTCTTGGTGATGCAGGTCGAGCGGCTGTTGCTGCCATGCATAAAACAGGCCAACCCCATGCAATGATCTCAGGAGGAGAAGCCACTGTCACAGTCCCATCAGATCATGGTCGCGGCGGTCGTAATCAGCAGACCGTTCTTCAGGCAATCGACCATACGTTGAAGACAAATCCAACCTGGCCCGCTGGCCTGCTTATCGCAAGCATTGGCACGGACGGTGAAGATGGTCCAACAGATGCCGCTGGTGCTTACGCCAGCCCATCAGGTGTCAAGATGATGCAAACTCGCCGTCTGGATATATCCTCGTCACTCACTCGGTGTGATGCGTATTCACTTTTCAAGACGATTGGAGCGCTCATACGCACGGGCTCAACCGGAACAAATGTTGCTGATATTCGAATAGTGTTAGCTCGATAACCGAACGATCAACGCTTATTTTCACACATCACATAAAAGTACCGCTTCCCGCAGCCCTGTTTCGGGATCACGGGTAGGAATGAATTCATGGCCTACCCAACCGGTATAGCCAATCTCAATCAACTTGTTCATTGTCGCTGGGTAAGCTATCTCTTGTGTTTCATCAAGTTCACCGCGTCCTGGATTGCCAGCGGTATGAATATGACCAATCACATCCTTGCATTCCCCAAGCCGCCTCACCAGGTCTCCATTCATGATTTGCACATGATAGAGATCAAATAGCAACTTTACGCGGTCAGACCCAACACGGCGAATGATATTGGCGACGTAATCAATATCATCACCCTGATATCCGGGGTGCCCTTTCATCGGGTGCGTATCATCTCTTGTATTGAGGTGTTCTATGCATACTGTCACACCTTTCTTCTCAGCATGCCGAGCAACTTTTTTCAGTGCCTCCACACAATTATCAGCCCCTTCTTCGAGAGATATTTCGCCACTTGTTGAATCCTCAGCATCCCGCCATTTGAAACCTGTAAAACCAATTACTGATGGAATCTTATTATCCGCACAGTCATCGATCATGGTCTTTGTTCGTTCAATGACTTCCGCATGATATGCAGGATTATTGTACCCTTTCACAAATGGTGCCCCTGGCATACCGTTTGGAGCTATTGCACATGTGAGACCATGTTTCTTGAGTGTTGGCCAATCCTCAGGATTCACCAATTCAATCGAATTCACACCTAATTGTTTTGCTACCTGGCACGTTTTCTCAACATCCCATTCATCCCCCATCACATTGAAGCACCAAAGAACAATTGAATGCTTGATATTACCTTTCGTGGCAGCCGGCCCATCTGCAGCATGGATCGATGATGTAGCAGCTGTCATTCCAGCAGCAACAGCACTCACCGTAACTGCTGACTGAAGAACATCTCGGCGATTTAGGCGGTCCGACATAGCGAGTCCCCTGAGAAAATGAAAAAAACTAGTCAATATAGTATTTAATATACAGTAATATTTTTGAATTTTGATGACAATTCTGGTGGAGTTTCTATGGGATCAGTGAAAAGGATTCTTGTTACTGGGGGTGCTGGTTTCCTTGGCAGCCACCTTTGCGACAGGCTTGTCCAGATGGGACATGATGTCATTTGTGTTGATAATTTCTTCACCAGTCAGAAGACCAATGTGGCCCACCTCCTTGGCTGTGGAAATTTTGAATTGATTCGACATGATGTCATTCATCCACTGTGGCTTGAGGTAGACCAAATCTACAACCTCGCATGCCCGGCTGCACCAGGTCACTATCAGTTCAATCCCATCAAGACGATGAAGACATCTGTCATGGGATCCATCAATTTACTTGGCATGGCCCGCCGCTGTAGAGCAAAAATACTGCAAGCATCCACAAGCGAAGTGTATGGAGATCCAGAAATTCATCCACAACCTGAGACCTACAGAGGTTCGGTGAATCCGATTGGCCCACGCGCCTGTTATGACGAAGGCAAGCGGGCTGCAGAAACGCTCTTCATGGACTACCACCGCCACAATGGGGTCAACATTCGTATTGTCAGAATATTTAATACGTATGGTCCACGAATGCATCCTTTTGATGGTCGTGTTGTTTCAAATTTTATTCGTCAGGCAATAGCCGGCGAAGATATCACGCTGTTTGGTTCTGGATCTCAAACTCGAAGCTTTTGCTACCGAGATGATCTTATAGAGGGCATCATCCGAATGATGAATGGTTCTGATGAGTTTATTGGGCCTGTCAACCTTGGAAATCCAAGTGAATTTACAATCCAGCAACTTGCTGATCTCACCATTGAACTGACTGGCTCATCTTCAAAGATCATCAAGAAGCCACTTCCTGTTGATGATCCAGAACGTCGACGACCCGATATCAGTTTGGCGATGAAACATTTGGATTGGAAGCCTTCTGTCGGGATGGTCAGCGCAGTGTTCTCGCCGCCCGGAATGCTGCGCGGGATGCCGAGCACCCGCACATCTCGATCTTCTTGGATCTGAAGTTGCACGACATACCGGCAACCGTTGCCGGGGCCGCCCGAGCTGTCGCGCCACTCGCACCGACGTATCTGACGGTGCATGCTTCGGGAGGTCCGCAGATGGTGCGCGCGGCCGTCGAGGCGCTACCGGACACCCGGGTGACGGCGGTGACTCTCTTGACGAGTTTGGATCAGGCATCTGCTCGAGAATTGGGAATCTCTGGTTCGCCTTCGGACATCGTCGCCCGGTGGGCAGCCACCGCGGTCGACGCGGGCGCCCGGGCGCTGGTCTGCTCGCCCCACGAGGTGGCCCTGCTGCGATCGATCGTTCCGTCGGAGGTTCACCTCATTACCCCGGGAATCAGACCGGCGGGGGCGAGCGC
>JBDOMS010000324.1:578-3274 GCA_039831735.1 Pirellulales bacterium | reverse complement strand
CCAGTGGTGACTCACAGCGAACTTGCAACAAGCACAACCGCAGTCCTTATAGATTCACACGGGGAACGCAGTTTTGCTCATCATGCTGGAGCGCCTGCTGCGATCGACACCACTTTTTTGAAACAGTCAGCATCGCACTATCAACGAAGTCGGGCTCTCGTACTTGGCTACGTTGGTCTTTTGCCTCAACTTGAGCCTTTTCTGGCAGACGGTCTCATGGATGTTCGATCCAACACCCAGCTCGTTGCTGTAGAAACAGCCGGGAATGGCGGTGATCTGACTCATCTCGTGCCAGCCTTTCCATATATTGATGTGTTTGTACCAAGTCTGGAAGAAGCGACGTGTCAAACAGGGTTGCGTGATCCGAGAGAAATACTTGGATGTTACCGCAGTCGTGGAGCACAGGGACTCATTGGTGTCAAACTTGGCATTCAGGGAACCGTGCTCAGCCCGACAGACAATGAGATACTTGCAATCCCTTGCGTGACACCAACGAAGCCTCTCGCAGATACAACGGGGGCCGGCGATTGCTTCTTGGCTGGGTTGTTGACTGGTTTAATTCGTGGCATGTCTCCTCGTCACGCAGGACTTCTTGGCGCAGCGACTGCCGCATGCTGTGTCACTGGGTTTGGAGCAACTGCGGGTCTGTGCTCTCTTGACGAAACACTGTCCATGCTTGAAAAACACCAGTAGGCGTTGTCATCTCATCAAGCACATGCATTGACTGTTGATACGCTTTTATTTTTTAAGCGTTTCCAGCCAGGAGACCAAATCCACAAAATCATCACGAGTGATAGCCGTCGCAAGATCTGCAGGCATGAGTGACACAGACTGGCGAATGAGCTGATCCACTGATTCTTCATCAAGGGTCACATCAATACCATCCACACCTCGAAGAATTATTGTTGAAGGAGTTTGTGACATCAAAAGCCCCGTCATACTTCTTCCATCGTTGAGTACAGCCGTGTAGCTCTCAAAATTATGACTGATTGCTACTGAAGGCGCAAGGATCGATTCATACAATGCCACACGTGAAAGTTTTGATCCAATCTCAGAGAGATCTGGACCAACGACTTTTCCCTCATTTTCTATGCGGTGACATTTACTACAGGTTCCACGACCAAAAAATACTTCTCTGCCACGCGTAGGATTCCCTTTCCCGCGACGTGTGAGTTCTTGAATGGTGGGAAGGTCGCCTCCTCCTTTTGGCACTGGCATTGGGAGGATTTTTCGTGCATCTGCTTTGATATCACTCCACGGTGACAGAACAATCGCTGTCGCAGCAGCCTGAGGTAATGATCCCGTCAAGATGCCTTTTCGAGCCACTTCGATCAATCGTTTCGCACCTGATTCTGAACGTCCAAGCCCAAGAACTGCAGCTGCGCGAATAGGCATTGTCAACGATGTGTTGCAAACCATACTCTCGAGAACATGCTGTGACTTTGCACTCGATTGGGTTCCTAAGTTTGCGAGAAGCCTTGGCAGTGCTTGTATGTCAATTGCGAGCAACTCGGTCTCTAACACATCTTCATCAGTGAGCATAGCCGCCGTGGATGCTGCCAAAACAGCTAAATCATCAGATGTCTCAGCATGGGCCGCCATGGCTAACAGTTTGGGAATGTGACCAGTACATTGAAACCGTCTGACGATGTCGATATAGCATTTTGTGCCATGCACATAACCAGTTGCTTCTTCAATAATGTCGGATATGCCTTCACTCTGTATTGCGTGGGGGGCTAAACGCAACACAAGTTCAGGAAGGATGACACGTCGTTTTTCTTCTGAAAAGTCAATCGCAGCAACTACGTCGAGAAGCTGATTCTGGACAGTAAGTCGATTTTGAAAATCCAGTGCTCGTACCAATGCAAGGCACTCAGACGTTGTCGTTTCCGGGTCTTCGATAAGTGCACATAACCGTTGTGGTGTCTGCGTTGCGCGACTACGCCAAATAATATCTCTCCCAGCCTGTGACGTGCACCTATCACTATACGTTTTCTCCCACGCCGCAAGACGAGCATCCCAAAGACCTGATTCACCGAAGCCAGTTACTGCATCCGCTCCAATTCCAAGCGCTTCCGTTTCCCACCGGTCCCCAGCGGTATGAAGAGAAGCCAATGTGGCCCAGGCGTAATCTGCTCGTCCACCAGATATTCCCCGAAGCGCGATAGCCGCCTCGCGTCGCACTGATGGTGATGGGTCTTTCACAAGCTTTTCTACGCACGAGACGACATCTCCGCGGGTCAAGCGACACATTCGAAGTGCAATACACCGCATCTCAGCACGTTCATGATTGAGTAGTTCGTCGATCATTCTCTCGGCGTGCCCGGGCAGCATTCCGATCGCCCATGCCAGTCGGGCTTTCACCCGCAGGCGATTTTCCTTGTGCAATGCCTTGTACAGCGCTCTGGCTGATTGTTCGGGTAACTGCGAGAGCCTTTCCAGTGCTGTCGCGCGGAGACAAAGATTTGGGCTGTTAAGTGCTGCAACTAAGCCACCGGTGCTAGATAGATCAGGACGGGTATTCGCAAACCTCATGCCTTTGGGAGCAATACGGTAGATTCGACCCTTTTCGGTATCGCCCATGCCATGTCCGCCAACTCCTGGGTCGTACCAGTCGGCAACAATCAAGGACCCATCCGGGGCAACACACACATCGCTTGGTCGAAACCATTTATCCGCGGACCCTTCAACCAGCA
>JBDOMS010000324.1:0-568 GCA_039831735.1 Pirellulales bacterium | reverse complement strand
AGCACCGTCTGCCTTGACATGATATGCCCGAACCACGTTTGGCCCTGCATCACAGTGAATCAAAGATCCGTAAAAGCGTTCTGGAAGCAATGCGCCCTCATACACACAAATACCTGTTGGTGAACCATTGCCAGTCTGCAGAAGATTAGGCACCACCCCTGGGTCGTTGAGGTGCCAATGCCTCTCTGGTGAATGTAGCTCCATGTTCGTTCTGGGTGTTTGCCAACTCGCACCAGTCACCTCGTCTTTATAGCCATAGTTTCCATAGTCCATCACCCAATTGATCCGAACACCACGATTGCCATCATCATCGTTATCGCTTTGCCACAATGTTCCAAAGGAATCAACTGCGACCTCATAGTTATTTCGAAAATTGTGACCAAGAACCTCAAAGTCAGATCCATCTGGTTGACACCGAAAGACCATGCCCTGCCGGTAGGGCTGGCTGTTATCAATGACCGTATTCCCAAATCGATCCGTCACAGGCTTACCTTCTCGATCATGTACCGCCTGCCCCGTATTCCCAAAATTGAAATACCATCTTCCATCTGGCCCAACTACAAAGGCA
>JBDOMS010000053.1:0-3279 GCA_039831735.1 Pirellulales bacterium | reverse complement strand
ACACCTCTCCCTCATCGTTGATCGTGGGCGACTGCACAAGCACAGAGTCTTGGTCTGAACCCGGCCCTGAATCCGCATACCCATCGAAACTGCCTGCCTGCAACGTACACGACAAGAATGCGATCGCCAGCAGTGTGGTGAACGTGAAAATGTTCCTACTCGTAGTCATTGCAATTTCGCCTCATGAAGAAGAACCATTGGCAGATTCCTCGGCGATCAGTCATGCTTGTCGTAATTGTTATTCCCGAAAATCTGGTTAGTAAAAAGAGGAAAAAGAGCAAAAAAAAGTAGACTTTTTCGCCATGATCACGTCCTTTTGTTCATGCGATCAGGTGAGTTCAATACAAACAAAACTTTGTATAAAGACGCACATTTTACCGCTCCAAAGTGCATGCGACATGGACGCTCATGTCCGTTGACACCCGACGCTTAGCTCAGACGCACATTTGGAGTGATTCCGGAAAGTTCCGTGGCTTCTGAGTATGGGACAGCAAGAGGACATAAAACGCATCAGGAACACGAAACTGGAAGTACTTATCAGAGGCTGATAGTCATCGAATCTGTCGTGCCGTCGAAAGGGATGTTCAGTGCATGAAAGTATGTATGTAATGATATGTATGTCATTCAGACACTTCTGAGTTTGCTATTTTTTCTTGATCATCGGTCTCCCACGGTGGTAGGGAGAGTTTTCTGGAATCCCTCGGTTTGGCGCGGGATCTTCTGGTATTCCTTGACTGAGACGTACCCTTACGTCGGCTAGTTCAGGATCGTCTACTTGATTCATAAACTCATGTGGGTCTTTCTCAAGATCGTAGAGTTCCTCAAATCCATTTCCGTATCGTATGTAGCGATAGCGTGAATCACTCACTGCGTGGGAGGATGTTGTCTCCCTCCCGAATTGAAAGGATGTCAAGGAAAGTCGTCCATGATCTGCAGTTGGACTTTTGAGCTGTGGAACGAGTGAGTTCCCATCACACTGTCTTGGGATAGGAAGATGTGCCAACTCACACAAAGTAGGGTACAGATCAGTCAGGGTTGCAGGCTGACGTGTCTTCATCCCGTCCTTACTCATACCTGGAGCGTGAATGAATAATGGCACTCGGGTTGTTTGATCCCAAAGAGCAAACTTCTCCCAATTCTCCTTTTCGCCGATATGGAAACCGTGGTCGGACCACAGCACGATAATGGTATTGTCCTTCATTGAAGAAGCATCGAGCGCATCCAGAAGTCGGCCGAGTTGGTGATCCACATAACTCATGCTGGCAAGATAGCCTTGCATAAGTTTTTTCCACTGTTTGTTTTCGACAACCCACTTGTGCCATTTCGTGCGCCCGTGATTGTGAGCATCGTCAAGGTCATTATCAATGTGCTCAGGAAGTCTAATTGTCTCAACCGCATGCATTTCAAACCACTTTTGGGGAACTTCCCATGGAATGTGTGGACGAAAGAGACCGACGGCGAGGAAGAGTGGTTTTTCATGTGACTGATGCAATTCATTGATCGCCCAATCAACGACTAGGTGGTCTCCAGTTTTTTCATCTGGAATTTTGAGACGGGTAGCACCAAATAATTGCCCTTTTCCAAGGGGGCGACCTGGCTTTAAGCCGGCTTCCTCGTCAGGTATCAATGTTGGTCGCGTCCAGTCGCGGGAGATCGGGTCGAGTGGATCTCCTCGGTAACTATCCCATGCGTCGGGGTCATTCTGAGAATCACCGGGGGTCCACTGCAAACAGTGAAAGATCTTCCCGCCCCCGACAGCGTGATAGCCGTGATTACGAAAGTGCTGCGAGAGAACCACTGCATCGACGAGCATTGGTGACTCGTGCCGCCAACGTGGACCATGTGCACCAAACAGATTGCGGTAAATGCCAGACGTGGATGGATGAACGCCAGTCATAACTGCCACTCTTGATGGATGACATGCAGGTGCTGCGCAATGTGTATTGGCAAAGGTGACAGATTGTTTGGCAAGCCGATCGAAGTTGGGCGTTCTCACTCCGGGGATATTGTCGAGCGGTGAGATATAGTCGTTAAGATCATCAATTGCAATGAACAAAACATTTGGCTTTGAAGCGGCAAGCGGAGTCCATGAAGGACACGCAAGGCACACCAATACAAGACATTTGAATACTTGTCTGGCTTCTAATGTCCATGCAATCATCATCAACCTTTAATTACAAAAACATTCAACTCACGGCTTCTATTAAGAACAACATTGCATGGTCTTAGCCACCATCAGTTGAAGTACGAAGGTTCTCACGAAATGTGATCAGGATGGGCAGAAGCCCGAATGCCATAAAGAGCAACCCAATGTGCTGCAAGACTTGTTCCTGAACGGCATAACCCGTATCTGATCGTAGTGTTGAATACGACCTGACTCCCATAAAGGCTATGGACTGTGCTTGTATCGCCAGCACCATGCCGCCAAACGTCGCAATAATGCCAAAAAAGAAACCCTGTCTAGTTTTTTTCATCTTACTCTGTCTCCGCTCGAATATCTCTTCGAGATAGCTAGAAAGCATAAGAGTTGCCTGCCCGAATGACGAGTGGCAGAGGAAGTTCCGCGCACAACGATCATACGGAAAAACTCATCCGTAGACTTTTTTCAGAAACTATGTCCACACGTTCACATTTGGCGCATGATAAGTATATGGACCGAACTGAAATCCTCAGAGTATTGATGCCCGAACGGACGAAGCAGATCGCCCTTGCGTGGTCAATTCTGCGTCAGTCTCACCTGTCTGAAGACGCCTATCAAGACATGCTGGCACGAGTGTTCGAACACGACAGCACTTTCGAGGGACCTCAACATGTGCGTGACTGGTCATGGAAAGTACTTCGTAACAGATGTTACGAGTTCATTCGTCAGCAGAAATACAAGGCTGTGTTGCTCGATGAATCGATCCTGGAACTTGTCGACGCCGAGCTTGAGCACCGCGACACCACGAACATGCCGGCACGAGTCGACGCACTCCACAATTGCATCAAAGAATTGAGTGAAAAATCTCGTCAAATAATCAGGATGCGTTATTTTGACGGATTGGCAGGAACTCGGGTGGCTGAGAAACTCGGTCGTAAGCCCGAGACTGTGTACAAATCCCTGCAGCGAATTTATGTCACACTTGCGCAATGTATCGAAAGAAAAATAGCAACGCACGACATGGGGGGTTCACCTCATGAATAATGAAGAATTCCTGCGTCTGACCACGCTGTATTTGGAAAATGCAATCAACGCCGATGATCTGGAGTTACTCAATCGTGAGCTCGCAAACTCAGCTG
>JBDOMS010000511.1:0-3297 GCA_039831735.1 Pirellulales bacterium | reverse complement strand
TGACACAGCCAGGTTCCTTATCGACGGAGCCTCGTTGTTTTTCGTGCGATACCATTCCACGGTCTTTTTAAGTCCTTCCTCAAAACCTTGAACTGGAGACCAGTCGAGTAAATCGCTGGCTTTCTCAATTGCAATGGCACGACGAGGTTGACCGTCTGGTTTGGTGTAGTCCCACACGACTTTGCCGTCGTATTCACAGGTTTCTACAACAAGTCTGACAAGATCATTGATTGCTATCTCTTCACCACCTCCAATATTAATTGGTGCTGGTTGTTCTATTCTCTCTGCAGCGCGAATAATGGCCTCGGCCGCATCGTCAACATAAAGAAATTGTCTTGTCGCACGCCCAGTTCCCCAGCAGACGATTTCCTTGTGGCCCTGTACTCGTGCTTCTACACATTTGTGGATAAGTGCCGGTATGACGTGACTAGAGGCTGGATTAAAGTTATCACCCGGGCCATACAAATTAACAGGTACAACAACAGCACTTTTTAATCCATATTCTTGGTGGTATCCGTCAAGCATCACAAAAAGTGCCTTTTTGGCAACTCCGTATGGTGCATTCGTTTCTTCCGGATATCCATTCCAGATATCTTCCTCTTGAAAAGGTATTGGGCAGTGTTTTGGGTACGCACACACAGTTCCTGTATGAACAAACTTTTCAATATTTCGAAGACGGCCGTGCTCAACAAGATGTAATCCCATGGCCATATTGGCATAAAAAAATTTGCCTGGATGGGACATGTTGGCACCTATCCCTCCAACTTCGGCCGCAAGATGAATGACAATTTCAGGAGAAAAGTCATCATAGAGACGCACAACATCGTTTTCATTAGTGAGGTCGTAGGTCTTTTTTCGTGGCACAAAGATTTGATTCTCTGGCACTCCCCGGGACAGAAGCGTTTTGCAGACGGAAGTCCCGAGGAAACCGGCTCCGCCTGTTACAACAATTCGTTTTTTACAAAGATCGATCATAAGAGTTCACCCCCAAACGGCAACCTTTAGAAGGATGCTTGGAATCGACAGCGAAATTTGGTTTAAGGCGTTAGTACCAATGTCATAAAAGTTTTCGGTTATTTGCAATAAAGTTGCCTAACGGAAGTAATTGGTCTCTCACTGAAAGTTACTGATCCGTAGTCGGAGTGGCCTGCTGAAACTAGCTGGTGTAAATGTACGAATCAGTTGCCTCTTTTACTATATCAATTTGAATGCGTTAAACGCTTGGTACTAAGTGATTTTTGGGTTTAGTAGCAAGGAGCCGAAAGGTCGCAGGGTGAAGTCGTGGTGGTGGCTTATTCAGGTCACCTTGAAATAAAGAAATGAATTGCGGCATCGGAATCATGCTTGCAAGAAAACGCGAGGCTTTTCATGAATACGTGTGCTTTGAATAAATTCAAAAGCTTGTGGCCCATTTGATGGGCAAGGCGGCTGTTGCTGTGCTGAAACTTTGTGGAAGAAGACTGACTTCTGATACATCAACGAATGATGGTATTGGGTTTCTGTGATGTGTCGCCACCATCACGCAGTTCGTTCATGATGTCAGCAACGCTGGCGACATTATCGATCGTCTCGACACTTTTTCCCGCCTGAAAAAAGTCTTTGTAGCGTGACCCTCTGAGACTGGCTTTTTTGAGTTTCATGCCCGACACGATTGCGTAGAACGTGCGCATCCAGTGTTTGGTCTGACGGCTCCTGAGTAACTTTCTCGCCAGCCAGCCGGCCTTGAGTCCCAGCTGTTGAATGTACGGTGTATTGATGACCGAAACGGGCACTCCTGAGATTCTTTCAGTCAGAACAATGTCCACCGCTTTAGCGTCAATAATCGCATTCTTGTAGTCACCGTGCGCAGCGGCTTCTTTGCTGGCAATAAAGCGTGTTCCCATCTGCACGCCAAGGTAGCCGATTGCAAGTGCCTCTTGAAATGCCTGGCGGCCGCCTACACCACCCGCGCAGATTGTTGGCATGCCTAATGGTGAAATCTCATCGTAAAGTGCCTGCGGTGTGAGTTCACCAGCGTGCCCGCCCGCGCGATTATTGACACAGATGAATCCATCAACACCATTATCGAGTGCTTTCTTTGCATGTTCGACATTGGTGGTGTCATGAAAAACAATGCCACCTAATTGGCTGGCTTTGTCTACGACCCAGCGCGGGTTTCCAAGTGCCGTCACGAAAAACCGGATGCCTTCTTCGAGGGAGATCTCCATCCATTCCTCAAGACGTTTTCGATAGGTGCCGCTGCTGCCTTCAACCAGCATGTTGACTCCAATCGGTTTGTCTGTCAGCGATCGAATGTACTGCAGTCCAGCGCGATAGTCGTAACCATACACGTACGTCAAACTGATCGGCTGCACGATTCCGATACCACCCGCCTCGGATGCTGCTGCAACTAGTTCAGGATTTGAACACGGATACATAGCGCCACAAATAATCGGACTTTCAATCGCCAGAAGACGTGTGAATTCGTTCTTGTAGGAATTGGCCGAGGCGTTCATGGGGGTGACATTTTCGGCTGGTCGATTGCTCGTAATGCAATGTCCTGTTGCAGCAGCCAGTCCTCCAGCGTTACGTGTATGATGCCGGGCGCTCGCAATAGATTCGTACGTTTTGGTAACACGGCAGACAGCCAGCCGTACTGAACGATTCTTGACAGCGTATGCATCGGCAGCCGTTCTTTTGTGACTAAGGCCACGTTCGCAGCCAGTCGGTCGAACGTTGCTGGAATAATGTTTGGTTGTGGACCGATGTGGATGACCGTTTCCACACCGCGTGCCAGTGTTGCGTCGATGGCTTCCCAAAGCATTTGTGGCTTGTCAATCCACTGAGCGACAACATCTCGGGTGTTGTCACCGTCATAGCTGAAATCACCGGTCGCCATGGAAAACAGAGGAGTCGTGGGGGCGGTGAATCCACCTTCGATCGTATGCATTAGAAACTGAGCACGATCTGTGATGTTTCTCTGCCAGACAATAGGCGTATGCAGCGGAGGCCATTTGTCGTTATTCAGCCTGACTGAAATGCGCTCTGTGGTGATCTCGCCCTTGCGTTCCTTCAGTCGCTGAACAGTGTCTTTCTGGCCGATCAGCAGCATCGAGTTCGGGGCCAGAAACGTTGATACACCGATTACTCCATTCCCCTCAGCATTAATCTCCGTGCAAAGCCGATGCACATTTTTTCGTGGAATGAATTTCCCAGACCGGGAGAACAAAACGCACAGGGTAACGTCATCCGCGAGTTCAGCCGCGTCCCGTGACATCATGAGGGGGATTTTTAGCGCGTCATCCAGCGTCAAGACAC
>JBDOMS010000273.1:0-14791 GCA_039831735.1 Pirellulales bacterium | reverse complement strand
TCGAGTATTTCGTTACCCAGCAGGATCAAAACGGTCAGCCTGTAATTCCATTAAATACTGGTGGAACGAAATTAATTACCAACACGTCCTCCGCGAGCGGAACATGGACAAGCCACAATCCATATTTTCCAAATCCGCAGCCTGTTAGTAGCAGTAATAGCCCAGACTCAGAACATAACCTGACAGCGCGTACTGTGTCGCTTCAAAAGAGTTTTTCAAAGGTCGGTGGTGGCAGCACGTACAAGGCTGGTGACACCATCGAATATCAACTGAACTTTCAGGTGAGTGATTACTTTGCGCTCAATAACGTCACTCTTGAAGACATTCTCTCTGACGGTCAGGAATTAGATACCTCATTTACGCCGACCATCAGCTTCCAACAGCAGGCAAATGGCAATAATTTTACGGACCAACCATTCGACCCAGGAAACGTGACCGGGACGATTAATGGGAATGGGACACAAACAGTCGTATTTGATATCTCAGAACAACTCAAAGCCCTACGACTTTTACCTGATGGAAGAATGCTCGGTGCAGCGATTCCGTTTCAAGGTACTCAAAGCGGGACACCAGACCCAAACACGACGGTAACCCCCGGTACCACTGGCACTGTTATCTTTCGTGCCAAGATTCTCGACGAGTATCGTACCACTCCTGCACCTAATGCAGAGGTTGTCGAAGGTGATGTGATGACTGATACGGCAAGTATGACAGCTGCCGTACTTGACTATAGCGATGCGCTCACGCCCACCGGATCGAACGTTACAGATGGCTCACAGAAATCTTTTACACTTGCAAACGGCAAAACAGAAAAAACACTCTATGCGATCAATGGATCGCCTTCTATTGCAGGTCAGCGGGTCGCGCCGGGTGATTTAGTGACCTTTCGGCTCACCTATCAACTCCCTTTTTCAAGCATCAAAGACTATAAAATTGTCGACTATCTGCCACTTCCTATTTTTGACCCAACGTCGGACCTCACGTGGAACGGACAGGGGCCGTCAAATGCTGCACCAGCTGTTGGAAAGTGGAGTTTTGGACCTACCGATACATTCTCGCAGGCACCAATTGCAAACCCAGCCGTCAACAATGGAAATAATCCTGGGCCTGCAGTTCTCAATGCTGGTGCAAACAGTCTGACCTGGGATTTTGGAACATTCGCCGACCCGCAGGATAGACCCAGTGTCACTGACATTCTGTTTACAGTCGAGGCAACCAATAAACCATTTGGTGACGGATTGCTGCTGACCAATCAAGGGCAGCAAAGTGAAGTGAACCAAGAAGGCACGCCGATCACGTCTTCACCAGGTATTGCACAGATTGTTGTGGCCGAGCCTGAGCTCACCATCACCAAGGGCGTCGTATCGACTACTAATGGCTATGGGGAATTCACCCAGGGCGGTGTAACAGGACCAAAACCACCGCTTCCTAATAACGTGAGGTTTTTTGAACCTGGAACACCAGGTTTATCTTTTACTGGAGACATTACATCCGGACCACCAGCTGGGTTAGATGCAACACCCATTGACGCAACGCTATCAAACGTTGTCGGCAATGACCTGGTCAAGTTTTCAATCGTTGTCGAAAACACAGGGAGCAGCCCGAATGGTGCCTTTGACGTCACGATTGCCGACACACTGGATCCTTATTCCCGCTATCAAATTCCGACAAACGTCACTGGCCTGAATCTTCAGGTTACTGACGGGGTTGGCACATCACTTGCCTACGTCGGTGATCTCTTCAGTGGTGGCATTACCTTGATTGATCAAGGCCCATCAATTGCAAGCGATAATGCCGCAAACTACCAAGCACAGACATATACACCGAGCAGTCCTCCACCAAATAACGGTACGGGTCTTAACACCTGGGTCATTGTTGCTCCCACATCGCAAGCGGGTGGTTCATTTGTTGGCCCAACGGCTCTCAGCACAACAACAGGCACCAACACATTTGGGGTGACATCTGACGGGAACAGTGAAAATGCCGCCATTCGTTTTTTTCAACAGTCGCTATCTGATGGCCAGGCATTTTCAGCTGATGTCGCAGTGAATGATTTTAACAACGGAACAAAAGGATTTGGTTTTCACGCAGTTGGTGATCTCAGTGACATGTTTACAATCCGTCTTTTTGTTGAGGCTGGGACGGGCTATTGGAAATACAAACTCAGTAATTCTGCTACGATCACCGACACAACAATACCGTTTGTCGCAAATGCCCCGATCAAAGTCCGGGTAGAACAAATCAGTGGCACCAGCGTCGTTGTGTCGATGCAACAGGCGGGTTCTCCCACCTGGTCCACTACGCTACCTGTTCAAAATCGACTTGATGCTGCAGGTTTTTCTTCTCTGGGCTCATCCCCGCAAAGCAATATTGGCTTTGATAATCTTGAGATTACTGGTGCAGCAACGCAGGGGGCACTTGGCCCTGGGACATTTACCGATGGAACCGTGATCAATGACGGGAAAACTATCGCAGTCATTACCTATGACCTGCAAATTGATCCGAATGTTTCACCGCTCGATATCATTCCGAATACAGGTACAGTTGAAAACTATGCATCAACTGAGGGCGGGCCAAATTTTGCAAATCGCCTTGTCGATGATGCAATTGTGACGATTCAAGGTCCGGAGATTACAAAGACTCTCATTGGGACTGACATTGTTGATCATTTCAATAGCAACACCCAGGCTGTTATTGGTGAGGTCGCAACCTTTAAATTGGATGTTGGGATTCCACGAGGTACCACTCGTGATGCAATCGTTGTCGATAACTTTCCTGCGGGTCTTGCCTTCAAAGAGATTGTTTCGACAACAACCGATCCGGATGTTTCGCTGACGGGCTCACTCACGCCCGTCGTCACAAACGATGGTACGAGAGTCGCGTTCAATCTTGGAAACATCACGAATGCCAGCACATCGAATGATCTCAAAGGCTTTTCTATTGAATACAAGGCTGTTGTACTCAATGTGAGAGGTAATACGGCTGGAACAAAATTGCGAAACACTGCTGGCCTTGCGTGGACATCACCTACCGGTGGTTCCTTACCGCCTGTGCAATCTGACCCTATCACGGTGATTGAACCAACAATAGAAGTAACAAAAACAGTCAATCCCTCAACAGCACAGGCTGGTGATCTGGTGACCTTTGTGATCGATGTAACCGCAAAGGACACAACAGCGTACGATGTGGAACTTGACGATATCCTTGACGGTGAACTGAAGGCGGAGGCAAAGTCACTTGTTTGGGTCAGTGGTAAACGGCCAACAAAGTTGCTTGGAACATCCAATGGCTCTTTTGAAGCCGAATGGGATACCCTCAATCCTGGCGAGACAAGCAGGCTTCAATTCGTGGCACGCGTTCAGCCTGGTGTGATTCTTGGCAAATCGATCAGCAATACTGCAAATGCACAATGGACCAGTCTCGGAGATAATGCTCAGATTACACCGAATAATCCAAACGCCTACCAACGAACAGGGAAGGGCAACAATGGACTCGGCGAAGAGAACGATTACAGAGCATCCGGCAGTGCAGCAGTGACTGTCTTAAGTCCCATCGTTGATAAAAAACTCATTTCAACAGAAATTATCAATGCTGATAACACGAAGGAACAAGCCGTTATTGGAGAGACGGCAACCTACAAGATTACGGTAACCATCCCGCAGGGAAAGCTTGAGGATGCCGAACTCACTGACCGTTTCTATAACAAGAATCTTGCCTATGTCAGTAGCACAGCGCCGAAGTTCAGTAGTGGTCTTACTGTTCAAAACCCGGCGAGGCTACCAGTACTCTCCCCAAATCAGAAATTTGCGATATGGGATTTTGGAGACATCGAAAACAACGATACAAATAGTGCAACCCTAGAAACCATTTCATGGGAAGTCACAACACTGGTCCTCAACGTCAATACAAACACGAATGGGACGACGGTTCGCAATGATGCGAGAATGAAATGGTCGAGTTTCGAGACGAACTGGAAGAAGAATAGTGAACTGAAAGTCATTGAGCCAAAACTCACGACGACGAAATCCGTGCTGGTTGGTAATCTGGGAGGAAATCCTGGTGACCCTGTGACCTACACCATTGTGATCGAGCAGGACCCTACAAGTGCGACCGACGCAGTCAATACAACGCTTACTGATATCATTCCTGCAGAAATTGACTCACCAGTGCTTACGTCTGTTGATGATTCAGCCAATAAAGTCACAACAACAAATTTCGCACTCATTGGAAATTCCCTGACGACGGCGATCCCTTTTGATTTTGAAAAAGATCCTGCCGGTCGTACCATCACCGTCAAGATTGATGGCACACTCCAAGGCACGTTTAGTGCAGGTCAAAAAATCAATAATAAGAGTACGATTAAGTGGGCCAGTATCGATAAAACAGGGCCCATTCTGCCGAACCTAAGTAATAGTCCCAATAACTATCCGCGGACTGGTTCTCATTCCATAACACAAGGTGAACTCAATAATTACACGGCTACCAGCGACGTAGATATTGCAGTGAATACGGTTGATCTACAGGTTGAGAAAACAGTTAATGATCCCACACCAAATGTTGGTGACAAAATTAGGTTCACTGTTACCGTCACGAACCTTGGCCCGGATACAGCAACCAACATTTCACTCAAAGATACGTTTCCAGTAACGCCTGAGTTAACACTCGATATGGCTGGAATTACCGTTTCACAAGGTACGTATGATTCTGGAACAGGTGTCTGGGACATTGGCTCGCTTGTTAATGGAGCAAGTGTCACACTCAAGCTGCCAGCTACGGTGAATGCACCAGCGTCGGGGATTCCATCTCCGCAGAAAAACGAGGCAAAAATTTTAACTGTTGCTGAGCCTGATAGCAACGATGTGAACAATGAGGCAAGTGCAACCCTCCAACCAAAATATGCAGATCTCGAGGTCATCAAGACAACGAGTGATCCAAAGCCAAATGATGGCGAGACGGTGACCTACACGATCAAGCTCACGAATAGAGGAAAGGATACAGCAACGAATGTTGAACTGACGGACGTTCTACCGAGCCCGGTGGACTATGTCGCTAATTCAGCAATCGCTCCCGCTGGAACCACATTTACACCAACAAGTACAACCCCGGGGGGGCCGATCACTGGAGGCACCTGGTCCGTGCCGTCTATACCCCCAACACTTCAAGCCAGTGATGCACTTGTGCTCACTTTTGATGTAATAGCCAGAGCTGGAAACCTTTCATACAACACCATCAGCATTACAAAGAAAGATACCTATGATCCGATTCTGAGTAACAACTCTTCAAAAACATCAATCGATCCGCAAGATGCGGATCTCGAAGTTGATAAAAAGGTTGATAACCCAACACCACAGGTTGGTGCTGATGTTGTCTTTACAGTTACTGTCACAAATAACGGTCCGAATACAGCGAAAGATGTTGTGGTCAATGACCTCTTGCCAGCCGGTTTGACCTATCAATCGCATGTGGCTGATGCTGGGACCTACGTGCCCGGCACAGGTGTCTGGACTGTTCCGGACATGCCGCTTAACACATCATATGACTTACAAATCACAGCAACCGTCGGGACACCATCCTCAACGAGTGGCCCTGGTGCAACGTTCACCAACGTAGCCACCGGGCATACATCAACAACTGATCCAAATCCTGGTAACGAAACTGGTAAAGCGTTTGTGACACCGCTACAGAGTGATCTTGTTGTAGAAAAGCATGTCTTCGATCCAGCACCAAACATTGGTGACACCATTCAGTTCTTGATCGCTGCTGCCAATTATGGGCCAAGTGATGCGACTCAGGTTAAGGTTACAGATGTCATACCAGTTGGTCTCACATACGTTGGACCAACAGCCGGTGTGATTCCCAATCCAAGTGACGGAAGCGTCAACTACGACTCGAGTACGCGAAAACTGACCTGGGATATTGGTTCCCTGCAAGCGGGTTCCGGACAACCGGGAGCTGTTCCTGTTTTCGTCTTTGATGCGACGGTTGATGCCCCGGCGTCTGGTGGTACTCCACCGGAAGTCACCAATACAGCGAGCATTACAGGCCGAGAACATGATCCAGATACTACAAACAACAGTTCCAGCGTTAAAGAAACGCCGCAGTATGCCGATCTGGTAGTCAATAAGCAGGTGTCCGATGCAACGCCAAATGTTGGTGACATCATTACCTATACCATTACAGTCACGAATAATGGAAAAGATGACGCCGACAATGTTTTATTGACTGACAACCTACGAACCCTCTCCGGACTTTCGATCGTGGGCACGCCAACTTCCAGTGCCGGTTCATTTGATCCTGCAACTGGCATCTGGACCATCGGGACAGTCTACGTGAATACGCCTGTCACGCTCTCGGTAAATGCTGAAGTACTTGCACCCACATCAGGGATTCCTCAACCGCAGACCAATACCGCAACCATCACAGGGGCCACCCAATACGACCCTGATACGACAAATAATTCTCATTCAGCAACCGAGACACCACAGTATGCCGATCTGGAAGTGACAAAGAATGTAAATGTTCCTAATCCCAATGTTGGAGATAATGTCGTCTTCCAAATCATCGTTGAGAATCTTGATAACGATCCGGCAACAGGTGTCAAAATCGATGATCAGTTGCCGCAAGGGCTTACCTTTCTCTCAACATCATCACCTGACTATGACCCGGCCACCGGAATCTGGAATGTTGGAATAGTCAACGTAGGAAAACAAAAGGCACAATCGCTACTCATCACCGCCACCGTGGCGGCTTCGGGTACCTTTACCAATGTCGCTGCGGTCAGCACCACCAATAAACCAGATCAGTTTGATCCTGACCTGACCAATAACACAGGGTCGGCGACGGTAATTACCCGTGAGGCTGATCTTCTTGTCACCAAAACAGTCGATGATCCAACACCAAACGTGGGAGATCTGATTACATTTACTGTGGACGTCACGAACAATGGTCCTGACAGTGCCAATAATGTTCAAATCACAGACTCGTTTCCTGCCTCGGGGCTGACGTTTGTCTCAGCAACACCGTCACAAGGAAGCTATGACGATAGTACAGGAATCTGGGACATTGGGACCATTGATTATCCAAGTAATAACAAGCAGACGCTTACAATCCAAGCCTACGTTGATGCACCAGCACCAGATACGGTTCCACAGCCGCAGACAAATGAAGCCGAAGTCACCAGGGTCAATGAACATGATCCAGATCCACTGAACAACATTGGGTCGGCAACTGAAACACCCAAGTTTACCGATCTGCGCGTTGACAAAGAGTCAACGAATGCGCAGCCAAACGTGGGTGATACGTTCATGTATACGGTTACCTTGACAAATGGTGGAAACGATACTGCAACCAATGTTGAAGTCACTGAATACTTCCCAAATAACATTTCTGTTCTATCGGTTTCGCCAACGGATACTCATACAACGACACGATGGAATCTGAATCCGGCAGGAGATGGTGGTGTCTGGTCAGTCCCAACAATAGCCCCGGGCATGTTTGAGACCTTGGTGATTCACGCTAAAGCAACTTCAGCAAGTGTTGCCGATAACACGGTCACGATCACACATAGTGATGTCTGGGATCCATGGTCTAAAAACAATACGGCAAACACCCCAACCAATCCACAACAGGCTGACGTTAAAGTCATCAAAACAGTTGATAATCCAAGACCTGAGGTGGATGATCAAGTCACGTTTACGATTACGGTAGAAAACCTCGGCCCCACCGATGCTCAAGATGTAAGCGTTACCGATCAGCTTCCGACGGGTCTGAGCTGGCGGGGTGATACCCCTTCAGTCGGCACCTACGATGAAAACACAGGTATCTGGACGATCGGTACCTTGGCAAGTCAAAGTACCGTACATCTGGACATCTATGCGAATGTTGATCAGCCAGTTTCTGGTGTTGGCTCAGTCTCACAATCCACAAATCTTGCTACGGTGACATCAACTACCGTTGATCCAAACCAGAACAACAACACAGACACGGCAACGGTTACACCGCTTGAGGCGGATCTGGCAATTACAAAGACAGCAAGTGATTCGAAACCGTTGATTGGCACGATCTTTGACTACACCATTGAGGTTGCAAATCATGGTCGGGATACAGCCTCGAATGTTTTTGTTGTTGATCATATCCCGGCAGGTGACGTGCAGGTTCAATCAATCAATGAAAGTGCTGGTACCTATAATCAGGGCACTGGTATCTGGGACATTGGCACAATGCTTGTTGGTGAGCGCCAGACGCTTACCATCACCGTGCTGGTAACAATCGGCAACAGCGGTGGAACCATTATCAATACTGGAGAGGTTGACTCTGGCACATGGGACCCTGATAGAACCAACAACACAGACACGGCAACGGTTATTGTTCCTCCACGTGGGATCATTGTCGGAACCGATATCGGTTGTGAGACTGGGCCATTTGTACGTGTGTTGGACCCGGATTCGGGTGCTGACAGGATCACACCATTCTTTGCCTATGAACCTGCCTTCCGTGGCGGTGTACGAGTCTATGGTGCTGACGTGACTGGTGATAATGAACCTGACATCATTACTGCCCCAGGACCAGGTCGCCCGGGTGAAGTCAAGGTATGGGAAATCATCAATGGAATCGCTGTTGAAAATCCTGCGTATAGCTTCTTCCCGTTCGGACCAAGCTATACCGGTGGTATCGAAATTTCAGAGGGATCTATCACTGCGGCTGGAAAGACTGAGATCGTAGCGGCTCAGAATTTTGGTGGGCTTGTCAGTGTCTTCGAAGTGACACCTGGTGCTGCTAATCCAATCAACACCACACCGGTACGACAACTTCGACCGTTCGGATCAAATTATCTCGGTGGTGTCACTATTGATACAGCTGATATCGGTGGCGTCAGCGGTGGTACAGTGGTCTCAACACTCCTTGATGGTATTACAGAGCTGTTCGTGGGAAGTGGCTTTGGAATCCAGGCTCAGGTCAAAGGATATAACGGCACCACGGCATCCCCCACACTGTTTAATGCCTTCAACGTCATGAGCCCTGGATACAATCGGGGTGTCTCAGTCGCCCGGCTGCCATCGAGTACACCACAATTTCCTGACAAGATTCTTGTTTCCAGCGGTATTAATGGAAACGCACAGGTTGAAACATACAGTGGAACAAATTCTGTCCGTGAGGCAGCGTTCCAGGCATACGGTGATGCTCGAACACAGGTCTTCAGTGCTGCAATCGATGACCAGGCACTCTTTAGTGTGCAAGGCTTGCTTGGGACCTCAAATGGCGTACAAAAAACTCTGGATCCATACGGTTCAGGAAAATCTACCTTGCCACAATCAACAGTCGCCTATCCACCACTACGTGTTGCCATTCTCAGAAACTAAGCGAGCGATGGATTGTTTGGAGACCTCTGAACAGAGCTACGAGATGTGACGCTAGCATGATGCTGCAAAGAGTATTCTTTGTAAGCCACAAGCGCAGCATGCGTGACTCGATGTATTCATGCAATCATGAATCAGTTGCATTACCAGCGGGCTTCAAGTCCAAGATTGGCACCGTGCAGGAAGACGCCACCGCCTCCGACAAGCGTTGTGCCACTGGTCGGTGTATTTGTAAAATCCCATTGATCAGGAGCCAGGGCGACTCCAGAAAGCCATATCATGTTGTAGCCTGCGCGCAACCACCAGGATTTGGTCAATCGTCGACTGACCGAGTAATTGAGGTCACCAAGAAAGCCGACACCCGTGTCCGTGATCCGGCGTGGGCCTCGAATGATGTTCGTTGGGGCGAGTGATGAAAAGATTGGATCTGCATTCGAACTCAGAATTGTTCCTGCGAGCATTGCTTTTGCCCATCCCTCAACCGCCCAGTTCTTCCATTGTCGTCGTCCTCGGAAGCCGACCTGTGGCCCAAGCATTTGAGAACTCGTTCGGACGGAATATGACGTAAACACATCGTTTGTGACCCGACAGCAAAGCACATTCAGATCAGCTTGTTCCTCGAGACCAGCCCAACGAAAACCAAATAACCAGTTGCTGCAGTGGCAGACTGGCTTGTTCCCCAGATGTGACCAGAGCCATGAATCATTGTTGCACTCAGGGCAGCATTGATATCGAAAGAGGTTCGCCTCGAACGTATTCAGACTGGATGCATAGGTGGGACGAACTTCATCGGCAGTGTTCCAACCGGGTGTAATGCCTCCAATGCCACCAGGAATGACTAATGAGTCTGTGAGGGAAGATCGATCAACCGCGCCAAACATCCCATAGACGCCGAGATAGCCGACCTCCCAGCCTGTGCAGTCCGGACCAAGCGCACCGTAGAAAAGACGAACACCCGGACCTGTTGATGGTTGCATTGAGCGAGTTGTAAAGACCGGGACCTGCTGGCTTCCAATAATTTCTTCGGTGATGACTGCACCGCTTGTTGCATTATCTCGTTGCAAAGCCATGAAATCAAAAATGGCATACGTATTCCAATCGGGACAGCATAACGATGGTACGTTTTGTATGCCGTCAGGATTGGGTTGTGGATTTGCACAAAACAGAAAAGACGATGCTTCAGTCGCTTGATTGAGTGGGCTTTGTACCTCGCGTGGACCATCAAGCCACTCCTCATACAGAGCCGCCCCTGCCACCGTCGAAAGGCTTTGTAGTGTGCCAAGAATAGCAGCAAGAATGACGAGTAAGCGAAGCACGTGCAGGGACCCTTGTGTCTTGACAACCAGCCAGCATCAGATGGATTGGAATGCGGTATTTATCGACAATTTTGGCAGAAAAACATTACTTGAGTCGTACGCTGTGGTTTGTGCATATCCTCAACATTTTGAATTCCGACTGAAAAAACTGTGAAAACACCTCAAAACTGTGCGGAAAAGGTTGATTTCAGCAGTTTCATGAGGCGTTCATGGACAGGCAGGAGTTCAGGAGGCTAGTCTTTAGGCAAGTTTTTGAGGATTGAGACATCACAACCAAGATTTCCGCTGACGGAAGGTAAGTCGATAGCATGGATCAGTTTCGAAGAATACAGACGGCTAAATCGGGCGATATCCATATGGTGGTCTTCAAGGATGCCAAGATTCTTGATGATACTGTCTTGGATGAAATCAAGAGTGAACTCAATACACTCCTGGGGAATATTCCCGGTCCGGATGTCCTTCTGGACTTTGGGAATGTGCAATTTATGTCCAGTGCAATGCTTGGCCTGCTTGGGCAGTTGCATCGGAAAGTGTCGGGCGGAAAAGGACGGCTCAAGATGTGTAATATCCGCCCTGAAATTTTTCAGGTCTTCAAACTAACGAGCCTCGACAAGCTTTTCAGTATCCATAAGGATGCTCCCACAGCGCTGGCAACGTTCACCTAATAGATCTTAGAAAAGTGGGGCAGGATCGTGACAAGCGGTGAGAGTGCTGAATCACGAAGGAGCACTATCGGTCGAGATGTCATCATTGCCGAAGATAGTCGTATTCAGGCAAAGATCCTTCAGAAGAGACTGACTGAAGCAGGGCATTCAGTCCGATGGGGGGCCAATGGTGCTGAAGCCTTAGAATTGGTCAAAGAACAAATCCCAGACATCATCATTTCGGATATTGAGATGCCGGAGATGACTGGGTATGAGTTCTGTAAGAATGTAAAGACAGACCCAAATTTCTGCGCGATTCCTTTCATTCTTCTCTCCACGCTGTCCGATCCGATTGACATTATTCGTGGTCTGGATGCTGGTGCTGATAACTACGTCACAAAGCCCTACGAGTCTGATTATCTCCTTGGACGTATGCAGTCGTTATTAGAATCACCAGTGAGTGATGCTGCTGACCATGCGACCCTTGAGGTTGCAATTGCAGGACAGAAATTTCAGGTTCAGGCAGGCCGTCAGCAGGTCCTTAACCTTCTGGTTTCTACATTTGAAAATGCTGTTGCAAAAAACCAGGAGCTCCTCACGGCAAATGAAAACCTCACCATGGCTCGTGAGAATCTGCAAAAAACAAACTCAGAATTAACCGTCTTGAATCAGGAGATTTCTCGTAAGAACGCCAGGATGATTCGTGATCTTGAGGCAGCTGCAAAAGTCCAACGGTCACTGCTGCCAACAGAGTCAGTTGACCTTCCACAGGCAACCATTGCCTGGAAATATGTACCGTGCGAAGGTCTTGCAGGTGATTTCCTGAATGTTTTTTTACTGGACGAACACCATGCGGGTCTCTTTGTGGTCGATGTGAGTGGACATGGTGTGCCATCATCACTCATGGCAGTCACTGTTGGTCGTTTCCTGACAAACAAGATCAGTGACCAGTCGATTTTGGTGCGTCAGGGAGATGATAAAGAAATAGTTATTGCATCACCTTCGGAAGTCGTGACTCAACTGAATAAGCTTTTTCAAGCAGATGATTTTTCCGGTTTGTATTTTACGATCATTTACGGTGTGCTCGACTTGCGAACGGGTCAACTTGATTATGTTTCAGGTGGGCATCCAGCACTGGTCCGCGTGTCGTCATCTGGGAAAGCAGACTTTCATCCTGCTGAAGGCTTTCCCGTGGGGTTTATCCCAGATGCAGAGTACACTCAGCAAACATTACAGCTTGATCCAGGTGACCGGGTCTTCTTTTACTCTGATGGTGTTCCTGAAGCCATGGATAAAGACCTCAATCCGCTTGGTGATGATGCGCTGGCAGAGCACGTAGCAGCAAGCCGTGCACTTCCGTTAGAGCAGAGTGTCTCCGGGCTCCTGGAAACCGTGCAGCAGTGGTGTCAGCCCAAAGGACCACTTGATGATGTGTCAATTTTAGGCGTGGAATGGCAGGGCTAGAGGACGTCATTCATTTCGGTCGGTAGAAGCTGCAGTTTTGTCCGAGGTGTCGTTCATATCCCGTATCAATGCCGATCATTGTCTCAGCACCACCCAGAAAAAGTGCCCCATCTGGTCGAAGGGAGGATCGCATCTTGGTAACGAGTTCAGCACGTGTTGGCACGTCAAAATACAGCATGACATTGCGAAGAAAAATAATGTCAAAAACAGGCATGACAGGCCAGTGACTATTAAGATTGACCTGGCGGAACTCGATGAGTTTTCGACAAGAATGGGTGATGCTCCATTGCCCTTGCAACGGTCGAAAGTATTTTTTGAGCATTGCGGGGGGGAGTCCTCGATTTGTTTCGAGGTTCGAAAAAACACCTTCTTTTGCCTTCAAAAGAATCGGTTCTGAAATATCAGTGGCGAGAATACGTATCCGCCATGTTGCAGCAAGATCAGCAAAATGTTCATTGATAATCATTGCAATGCTGTAAGGTTCCTGCCCAGTCGAACAGCCAGCAGACCAGATTGACAGTTGACGAAATGTTTTTCGTTTTGGAATAAACGCCTGAATCAGTGACCGGAGTGTTTCAAATGGAGTACGATCTCGGAAAAAAGAAGTCTCATGGGTCATCATTGCATTCAACACATCACGTTCGAGTGATGGATCAAGACCACCTCGGAGTCGCTTTATTAACGTATCGAGGCTTGGAATAGATCTTTTCTTGACGATTGGCGTAAGGCGTGCAACAACCAAATATCGTTTTGACTCATTGATTACCACTCCCGTCTTACGTCGCAAAAGGGAGCAAAGGAAATCAAACTGCTCAGGGCTTATGTGCATGCAGTGCCTTGATGTTGAGTGATTAGTTTCTTTAACGGTTGACACGCATGTTGATTTCAGTCCCTAGTTGCATAAGGGGAAGAATAGCATCCGCGAGACCAGCATTTGCAACGTGACCTGGCATGCCCCACACAGTACTGGATACTTCATCTTGCACAATCACTCGCCCCCCGTGTTCAATGATTGCTTGAGAACCTGCTAAACCGTCTCGTCCCATTCCTGTAAGAACAACACCGAGAGTCCCCGTTCCCCATACTGTTGCCGCAGCGCGAAACAGTACATCAGCAGCCGGACGGCATGAATTTTCAGGTGGGTCATGAAGAATCTGGGCATGCACTCGGCCACCTTTCTGTGTGATACCAAGATGAGATTCACCCGGTGCAAGAAAGACGGTTCCGGGTGCGATAACAGCATCATGGTGTGCCTCTCGTACTTGAATACCTGTGATAGTGGTTAGTCGTTCAGCCAACTGGGAGAGAAAGTACGTAGACATGTGCTGCACAATGAGAATTGGGACGGGGCAGTTGTTTGCAAATGTTGGTAAGATTTCAGCCAATGCAGTCGGTCCACCTGTCGATACAGCAATTACAATACCTTCGACAGGACGAGGGGATTTAGTCCGCTGAATTCTTAAGGGGGTTATCTTGCGAGGACGGGAAGAAATCCTCTGTGAGACGAGAGATTTTATTTTCGTAATGACGTTTTCTTTGATCGCAGCTGTGACATCAGACGGAGCAAGCCCCGCCGGTTTTGGAGCATAATCATTTGCTCCAGCAAGAAGAGCATCAACGGTAGTCTTCGCTCCTCGTTCTGTCAGACTCGAAAACATAATAACGGGAAGTTTAGGGTTGAGGCGACGAATTTCCTTGAGCGCGCCAATGCCATCGAGCACGGGCATCTCAACATCAAGTAAAATGAGGTCCGGGGAGCACGTGTGCAGCATGTCAATCGCCTGCTTCCCATCGACTGCGGCACCTACCACTTCTATGTCAGGGTCTGCGTTGAGTGTGCTGGAAAGGAGGCTGCGAATAGTTGAGGAATCATCAACAATGAGAACACGTGTTGGACGAGAGGCTGATGCAGGTGTAGCTTCAGTCGCACTGCAAATGCCCAAGCCAACTAATGCCTGCGCAAGTGATCGTGGAGTAAAAGGTTTGGTCAGGTAATCATCGACACCAGCAG
>JBDOMS010000128.1:0-3308 GCA_039831735.1 Pirellulales bacterium | reverse complement strand
CAGTGAAGATACACGAGAGAAGAGAATTTGCTCCCAGCCTATTGGCTCCATGGTATTGATAATCACACTCGCCAATGGCATAGAGTCCCTGAATGGTTGTCTGTTGATTTCGCGGAGAGCCCTCAACGAGACCCCCTGTCGGACTTTTTTCGTAGTCCACCCACAGTCCACCCATGGAATAGTGGACAGCAGGAAATATTTTCATTGGCTCTGATCGGGGATCCACTCCTTGAAATTTTTCATAAATTTCAAGAATGCCTCCGAGTTTCCGATTGAGGATATCTCGAGGGATGTGAGTGAGATCAAGATAGACGCACAGACGATCTTCCTCCACTGATAGACCGTCCGTCGTGCAGATGTCGAATATTTCTCGAGTAGCGATGTCACGAGGAACGAGATTCCCATATTTGGGATACCGTTCTTCAAGGAAATAGTAACGTTCCTCATCGGGAATATTTCTGGGTGATCGAGCGTCTTGCGGTGTTTTGGGAACCCAAACCCGACCACCTTCACCTCGAGCACTTTCGCTCATAAGCCTGAGCTTATCAGCACCTGGAATTGCCGTTGGATGGACCTGAATGAACTCTGCATTCGCGTAACTCGCTCCTGCTTGATATGCCCGACTGACGGCACTTCCTGTACAAACCATGGACATTGTTGAACGCCCATACACCAAACCGCAGCCACCTGTTGCCAGGACAACAGCATCGGCGGGAAAGGCACGGAATTTCATCGAAACAAGATCTTGGCAGATTGCACCACGACAGCGACCGGATTCATCGATGACAGGTTGTTGAAAGTCCCAAAACTCCCATTTCTTCACAAAACCTTGCGATTCCCATCGGCGAACCTGTTCATCCAGACTGTACAAAAGTTGTTGACCAGTTGTGGCTCCGGCAAAACTTGTTCTTTTGTAGAGGGTTCCTCCAAACCGCCGTTGGTCTCGAAATCCCTCGGGAGTCCGGTTGAATGGGACTCCAAGCCGATCCATAAGGTCGATAATACGGGGACCCCAGTCAGCCATTTCCTTCACGGGAGGCTGGTGTTGCAGAAAGTCTCCTCCATAGACAGTGTCATCAAAATGCTTCCATTCATTATCTCCTTGCTGACGTGTCAAGGCATTAACACTATTGATGCCTCCCTGAGCGCAGACACTATGGGAACGCTTCACAGGAACAAGACTGACAAGATCGACGTGCACACCTGACTCTGCCAATCTCATAGTAGCTGCTAAGCCGGCAAGACCACCACCAATCACCAGCACCCGTTTTTTTGACATCTAATTATTCTCCTCATGGATGGCTGTTTCGCCTTCTAGCATTTTCTTTACTTCATCCATTCGAAGTTCAACCTGTGTTGCTTCTTTGAGATCAGTTGCTCGCATACCTGCAAGAGCACCAAGCCCCGCACCTCCTAAAAGCAGCCCAATCAAGACGCTTATGGCGTTTGCCCTTCGCATGGCTGCTGGGCTGGTCCAAAGCCCCCAAGTAATTCCAAGGGTCCACAACCCATTTGAAAAATGAAAAACGGTCGAAAGAATGCCGATCGCATACAGGATGGCGACAATCGTTGGCTGAAGTGCTCGTGATGCAGAACTGGAAGCATGGTGGGGGTCGAACTGTCCGCCACCAAACGGAGTTCCCAGCCAATGAAGTTGCAAAATGTGCCAAAGAATAAAAGCAAATGCAATCATGCCGGTTGCCCGCTGGAGTGTGTAACGAATATTGCTGACATATTGATACGAGCCGACATTTGGAAGTCCATTCGCGATAATAATGAATCCAACCGTTGCGTGAAAAAGCATGGGCAGAAAGATAAACAGCCACTCAATCGGTATAAGAAGGGGGCCGAGAGAGTGAATGAGATCAACTCGTGATTGAAAACTGCCCGGACCAGCAAGAATCGACGCATTCGTGAGAAGGTGGACGATCAGAAAGGCACCCACTGGAACCAAACCGGACAGTGAAAACAGCCGGTAGATGAGAAATTGGTGGCGGGCGAGAAAAGATGAAGAAGACTCACTTTCGCTCACAATAGGCCTCTTATAGCAGCATTTTGTACGGGACGCAGGCGGTCTTATCCGCATCGCCGTGGCAACTGTTTTGACCGGTCCGTCAATACAAAATAGGATTCAAGTAACCGATCTAACCGCATAGCTTAGTATAGGTTCATAAATATGGTCGGCAACGCCGACGCAGCATTTGGCGGCGCCATGCAACAGATTTATACTCTGTTGATTATTCAACCCAAGAGAAAGGGACTCTGTGACGGTTCCGGAAACAGATTCCGGTGACAATGCAGGCCGCGATGACGCGGTTCCGGAACCATTGCTGAAACAGTCCATGCGAGTGCTTGAGAGCCTGCCAGATGGCGTTGCACTTGTTGACCGTCAAGGCGTTATTCAGTGGGCAAATCATCGATTATGCCAGTGGTGTGACCAGCATGAAATTCATGGTCTTGATCTTTTTGATGCTCTTGGGCATCAAGTGATCGAAGGGCTCGTGACGTCCCCCATTCAGCTTGCCCTTGAAAGAGAAGAGGCGAGTGAGTTTACAATCCGAACAACCGACAATCGATATTTTCATCTGAATGTTGGAGTCTTTTCAAAAGATGTGATTGACAAGACATTGCTTGTTATCACCATACGCGATGTTACCCACACCATCTTGGAGCAACAAAAGCGAGCTGCTATTTATCAGGCGGGACAGACCTTAGATGACCTCTCACCCTCCGAACTTGCTGACATGACTGTTGCGGAGAGGATTGAATTACTGAAAAGCAATATCATCCACTACTCAAGAGACTTGCTTCAATTCGATGTCCTCGAAATCCGTCTGCTTGATCAACAGACAGGACGTCTTGAGACCCTTCTTTCAGAGGGCATGCAACCAGAAGCAGAAGCTAGAATGCTGTATGCGAAATCAGAAAATAATGGTGTAACAGGATGGGTTGCCGAGACAGGTAAAAGTTACAGTTGTCGTGACACAACCAAGGATCCTCTCTATCTTGAGGGATGCAAGGGAGCAAAAAGCTCGATGACTGTTCCACTTGTGATGCATGATCAAGTAATCGGGACGTTTAATGTTGAAACCCCAGAGACTGATGGATTTACAGCAACAGACCTGCAATTTTTAGAAATTTTTTCGCGAGATGTGGCTGCCGCTCTCAACACGCTGGAATTACTTGTTGTTGAAAAAGCGACTACAGCAGCAGAAAGTATTGAGGCAATTCATGGGGCAGTTGCGTTGCCCGTTGATGATATTCTCAATGATGCAGTTGGAGTCATGGAGAAATATATTGGTCACGAT
>JBDOMS010000401.1:0-3319 GCA_039831735.1 Pirellulales bacterium | reverse complement strand
GATCAGGCCAACCGGCTGATCTGTTGCATGCGTCAACGATGTCACCTGACCACCTGGCTCTTTGATAATAAGCGGAACTCGCGTCGATCGTTCCCATAACGTGAACTTATGCAGATGATTTTTTTCACCAAAGTGCCAACCATGATCTGACCAGAAAACAACAATGGTATTTTCTTCAGAGGGCCCTGATTCGAGGGCCATCAATAATTCTCCAACAAGTGCGTCCGCAAATGAGATGTTTGCAAGATATGCCTGAAGAATATCCTGCTCTGCATCTTCACGACGCACCAGTTCCAGATCTTCACGACGGTATGCTGCCATGGTCTGCCCACCATTTGGAACATCCGCAAGATCATCCTGCTTGATGGGTGGCTTGGCAAGCGACTCGGCATCATACAGATCGAAATAATGACGCGGCGCATACCAGGGCAAATGAGGACGATAGATACCAACGGCAAAAAAGAATGGCTCTTTGGTTGGTTTTTTGAGAAATGCCTTGGACCACTCCACAAGTTGTCCGTCCCCCATGTCAGCATCCGGAACATCAAATGGACCCCAATCGAACTCCCGGGGATTTTTGGGAGGACGGGTGAGTTTTTTTACTGACACAAGACCATTAAGCGGAAACCCTTCAGGCCAGTGAAATGAGTGTCCTTCACCACGCTTGAGAAATTGATGATAGTGGCTATCAAATACCTGATCAAAATACTGATTCCAATCACTTTGACGATTAAAACCTGGCATGTGATGATAGATTTTCCCTCCTCCGAGCGCATAGTAACCGTGCTGCTGAAACCATGACGGAATCGTTGGGATATCTGGCATGACGTCATGCCAGATAACTGAGTTGTCGTAGATACCAGTGGTGCCTGGCATCCTTCCTGTTAACACGGCAGTTCGGGAAGGGTTACACACGGGCGCTGGACAATGAGCATTCCTGAAAAGCAAGCCCTGCTGCGCAAGACGATCGATATGTGGCGTCTGAACATCGGGATGACCACCAAGACAACCGATCCAGTCATTCATATCATCAACAACAATCATAAGTATATTAGGCTGCTGCCTACGATGAAGTGAGACAGGCTGATGATTTGAAACCGACTGTTCAGCTGAAACTGATACATCGTTATCAACAAAAAAATACTCAGGGTATTTCCACTCCCGTTCTCGACTTTCTTTTTTACTCTTAACTGAGTGAACCTCTTTCTTGAATTGCATTAATACTTTTTGATCCAACAAGGGATCCTTTGTCTCATATCGCCATTGCTTGAGTCTTTTGGAAAGCTCCGACAATGTCGCTGCATACTTTGCATGACCTGCAAGATTCACAAACTCATATGGATCCTTTTCAAGATCGTAGAGTTCATAGCGCGGTGGCTTACGCATTTCCTGATAAGCACGTCTTACATGATCATCAGCATTATTGATCACATCTGGTGAAATCTCCAGTTTTTCAAATGCAAAAAGCACTCCTGGATTTTCTTCATCAGGCAGAAGATTCTCAATGAGTTTGTATCGCGATGTACGCACAGAACGTTGTGGGAAGAAATTTTCTTTGGCCGCGTGCGTATGGAATTCAGCAAAGAGGTGATGCCGCCAATCTGGATTCTTGCCTTGTAAAAGAGGAACAAGTGATTCCCCTGCAAGCCCCGGAACCGACGTCACGCCAGCTGCCTCAAGAAAGGTTGGCATCAAATCGACCGTTGACACAAGCTCATCGCACACCAGACCCGATTGTGTTACACGAGGCCAGCGGACAATCATTGGCACACGGAGCCCGCCCTCATAACACGTTCGCTTCCCACGAAACAGATCAGCGCCATGATCCCCAATGTACACAACGAGCGTATTGTCAGCTTTTCCAGATTGATCCAAACCATCCAGTAAGTCACCCACAAGAGAATCTAACCGCATCATACAGTTGTAATAGTCGGCTGTGTAAGCACGTAGCTTTGGTGTATCAATCCCCAAATAGGCAAGTGAGTGTACATCATCCTGTGCAAGTGGCTTGGCTGGACGTTCATCCACCTGACGTAGCCAGGGTCTGTGGGCATCAGGATAATTGATGCTCAGAAAAAACGGAGCATCTCCAGCCTCAATAAAATCAGTTGCATGTCGAGCATATGACTCAAGATCTTTTCGCTCAAAGTTTGCTTTCGGAAGTGCCTTAAAATCAAATGAAAAAGACTCTTCTGGATTGACATGCAGTTTCCCAATCAGACCGGTGCGATACCCAGCCGCATTGAGAGACCGAACAATATTTGGAATATCGGGCCGATACAGCCTGAAATTCCAGGTTGCTAAGCCAACCTGACCGTGCTGATGTGGATAGAGCCCAGTGAGAAAACTTGCTCGGGATGGACTACAACCTGCCTGGGCAACCCATGCATGTGAAAAACGAACACCCTCACGAGCAAGGGCATCAAGTCGTGGGGTTTGAACAGACGGTTCTTTGTAGCACCCAAGTTCCGGACCATTATCTTCTGACACAATCAAGAGAATGTTGGGAGGCTTGGCTTGTGCAAGTGAAGCCATTCCCAGCGGCAAAAGCAGAGAGAGAAAGAAGCAGAAAAAAACATTCATGCTAAAAATACCCATTTCTTTACTTTCGCAAGAATTTGACATTCTTGGGGCCTGACTTTGCAAAAACACATGGGTCCTTTGATTTGACATGCGCGATAAAGCTTCGACCGGACTTGATGTGTTCAGTTCCGATTCTTCTAGATGTGTACACACATTTTATTCATCATCACTTTCTGAGCTTTCACCTTCATCTTGATCCTGTTTACTGCGCCGATGAGGTAACGACGCCTCATTTCTCCGAAAAACGGCAACAACATCTTCGATTGGGACAACATACAGAAGATTATTCTGTTCGAAGTCTACTGGAATGGAATTCCGTGGGTGAAAAAGAACCTTGTCATACTTTTCGATAGGAAAATCTGCATCTCGCTCCACCTGAAGACTGACCTCAACCACTCGCCCGGTAATGGTTGGGATCTCAGCCTGATCAGGAAGCACAATTCCACCTCGTGTTTTCTGACGACTCTCATCTTTGCGGATCAATACCCGCATGCCAAGCGGTTCAACCGATTCGTTCACAGAATCTCCTTTCGTGACACAAACGCCCAACTTTCCCAAACACGACTTGCCGAATATCTCACCGCCATGCGACGATCTATACACAGTAGTACACAAACAAGGACAGCGGAACAAACGCTGATTGTCAATCATGAGAGAGATCACCTGTTACTTTACAATACTGCTTTTCTCTGTGGGCATGAGCGATGCAGCTTTGCAAGACAGCCAATGGGGGCAC
>JBDOMS010000650.1:0-3320 GCA_039831735.1 Pirellulales bacterium | reverse complement strand
TCCGAGCGCCAGACGTGGCAGGGTCGTCGAGCCGGTTTATCTCGAAAACAATTCTGAGGATTATGGCATGAGAAAGTGGGCAACTCGCTTTTTTGGCAAGCAACAAATCTTTCAGCAAGCAAGCACATGTTCTTTGAGAAAACATTTCAAGCGACAAATCAATTCACAGTCTGTTAGAAGATGGCCAACCCTATCTTGTGCTCTGGAAAACGATCCAACGCACCAACAACTTTTTTTGAGAAGCCGACGAACTGTTCAGCCAGAGGTATCAATTGATACGACACAAGGTTTTTTTGTACGAAGTGATGAGCTTGCTCGACTTGAGGCAGCACTTTATCTATCTCAAGAACCTATTCCTGTTCGACGTCTTGCAAAACTTGCCCGTCTCCCTGATGCCACACGAGCCCGAACACTTCTTACCGATTTGCAGAAAATCGCGACTGAATCCGGCTCAGCCTTTCGTGTTGAGCAGGTTGCTGGTGGTTTTCAGTTACTTACTCGGGGAGATTTCGGGCCGTGGGTTCGCCGACTTTTAGCAACCCCGCCCGAAAATCGGCTCTCCGCCTCAGCCATGGAAACCCTCGCCGTGGTTGCTTACAAGCAACCCGTCACCCGGGCTGAAATTGAGTCTATTCGAGGGGTTGGCTGCGATGAGATGCTTCGACAGCTTCTGGAGCGTGATTTTGTCGGTATTGGCGGGCGGATCGAAGAACTTGGACGGCCGAATATCTACATCACAACACGGCATTTTTTGCAGGCTTTCGGCCTGGCCAGAATCGAGGACCTCCCCCCTTTGGCCTACATTCAGCCATCTGAACCCCCATCTGATTCAAATTCTGAGTAAGAATATCGAGTCGGTACTTGCAGTCAGCGGCTTGGGGGGGCAAACTCTTGCCTCAGATTTACGATCGTTTGCGAACCATGGCTAAATAGTCACACCGGTTGTCGCTAGCATCAAATCGTGTTCGCTTGTAATAATAAAAGAAATTAAGAAAGTTTAATGGAATTGTTCCACTAACATTTGTTTATGTTCAGTCAAAACAATATATTTCGAACTACGTTTTGTACGAACACAATTTTTAATTAGGAGGTCTACCGTGACGCTTGCTTTGGATCCGAGAGGGCATCAAGACATTTCGTCTGCCGACGTGTTCTCCTGGAGTGAACTCCCCGAACTCCTAGCTGCTGAAGCTCTGTTCGATGGTTCAAGCGATCGTTGCATGCCTGCAAGCCCTTCTATTTTTTCTTCCTACGATGACGATGATGATGACTTCGGTGATGAAGAAGATGACTTTGAAGAAGACGATGATGATGACTTCGAAGAAGATGATGGTGAAGAAGACGACTTCGAGGAGGATGAAGAGTGGGAAGAAGTCGAAGATGAAGACGAAGATGATGCTGGTGAAGAGTGGGAGGATGAGGACGACGATTGGGAAGACGAAGACGAAGACGACTTCTAGACAAGAATTGTCTTCTCTTATTTCAAATCCTCTTCCATTGCTATGTTCATAATTTTTCCACGTCGCTCAATTGTCAGTTCAACCTTTCCGGCAATTTGACCTAGTCGGCTGACCATATCGCTCTGGTCAATAAGTCTTTTGTTGTCAATCATGAGAAGCCGATCTGCAACTTGTAATCCTCCACGTTCTGCAGGAGACCGAGGTTCGACTCGCACAATGACTGGAACATGTGGTTCCGCCAGATCTCCACGAGTACCAATTCCCCAACGAAATTTCTTTATCGATGCTGCCTGAGCCTCAAGTCTTCTTCTTGTTGCTTCTGATTCCTGACGACATCCATTCCGAAATGGCTGAGCATTCTCAGGATCATTGGCAACTCTTAGCAAGGTTCGAAATGTAAATTGAGTCACTGGCTCAAGACCAGCTAAATTAATAAGATGAATATCATCACTCGGTCGATGATAGTTCTCGTGAAGCCCCGTGTGAAACATCAGTGTTGGAATCTTTTCATCAATAAACGAGTAATGGTCGGAGTCTGGACTAATTTTCCAGTTGTACGAAAGTTCGAGGGCTTTCGTGACTGTATGATTATTCGCTGCAGTACAGAGTGACCGCATGCCTCCAGCAGTGCGACTTCCAAACACCTCAAGCCTATCATCTCGAAGGCGACCAATCATATCTAGATTAATGCAAAATACGATTTGATATTTCTCAAGTGCGGCAGGACGAATTTGAAGAAAATGTTTTGAGCCAAGTAATCCCTTTTCTTCTCCATCCCAAAATGCGAGCAACACTGATCGCCGCGGAGGAACAGGCAATGATTGAATTGCCTCAGCAATTTCCAAGATGGCAGCAACCCCCGAAGCATTGTCATCGGCACCATTATGGACAAAACCAAATGGACCATAGCTATTGCTTGCTTTACCGTAACCAACATGATCGTAATGTCCACTTAGGATAACCAACTCGTGAGCAACATCTGGATCACTACCTGGGACAAGAGCGAGAATATTTCTCATGCGCCCGAAAGACTGGTAAAAACTTCCTGAGTCTCCAGCAGGCTCAAGTGAGAACTGATCAATCTGATCAACTATATAGGCTCCAGCAGCACGTCCACCACGCGTTCCAGCTTCCCGTCCTTCAAATGCATCATCCGCCAAGGCGGCAATATGGCGACCAGCATCCGATGCTGAGATTGTGGCGACAGCAGCCATCTCATCCTGAGCGGAAATGACGTCTGCTCGAAGAATACGGTTATTTGAGAATAAGAGTATTCCAAGTACCGCGATTGCCAAACTTTTCCTGATTGGATTGAGAAAGCTCCTGTGAGGAGTAGCCTCCTTGCGTGACTGCCTAGGAACGTTCAAAATACCAACTTCTGCGTTTCTCCAATGCCGGAGGAAATGTCTCTTGAGGAGAGGTGGCAGAGTGGTCGAATGCGCGTCTTTGCTAAAGACGTGACCGGTCAAAAGCTGGTCCACGGGTTCGAATCCCGTCCTCTCCGTTTTTATCATAGTCCACATTCTCAAATGCTGGGCATGTCTTGATGATGATGATGATGTATCCCATCACTCGTTGTACATCTCATACTTATTTTTTGACATCTGAATCTCTACTTCCATGCTTTGACTGAAGCTTCTCGTGTTGATCGATAGCTTTCTTCAGTGACTGTTGCATTTTCCTGATATGCGTTTGCACCTTGTTGGGATCCGCGGATGGTTCTTTCTCTACTATCAAGGCGTTTTTATAATGTTCACGTGCTGACGATAAATGCTTATCAATGGTGTTGAGCATATCTGTGGTTTCAGTATTTTTTTCTGGTGCTAAATGCTCTCGCATGGCAGCAGAGTGCTTTTCAGC
>JBDOMS010000576.1:0-3324 GCA_039831735.1 Pirellulales bacterium | reverse complement strand
CCCAGGGCTACAGCGTGCTGGTTGCCCGGGATGGGAATCAAGGGCTGGTCATGGCAGAATCAGAAAATCCTGATCTTATTGTGCTCGACATGATGATGCCAAAACGGAGCGGCTTTTTAGTACTTGAGCGTTTACGACGAAGCCATTCGGTTCCCATGAGAATCATCATGATCACGGCCAACGAAGGGAGCCGTCATAAAGCATATGCAGAGATGCTCGGAGTCGATGACTATATTCGAAAGCCCTTTGCAATGGACAGGCTCCTTGACAGTGTTCATCGCCTTCTCAGCACGTCGTGAACCGTTTTCAATTTGAAAAAACGGCAGTGACCACAAACTGGCAATTTCGTCAAGCCCGAAAAGAGACCGCGAAATATAGGGTGTTTGCGTAGAGATGAGTTGCGATTGACCCAGCCAGACGACCTCAATACATTCCGACGGTGGCTTGCATGTGTTTTTGCATCTTGTCGGGCACGGGAAAAACATCTCGTGGCAATACAGTTATCGAAATCAATAGTGATGTTGTCCGTTTTCGTATGGTTTCTTTTGTGAATAGTTCTAACGCATCAACTACTGACGACCTAAAGGAGCGTGTTCGAGACGCTGTCGACATTGGGGAACTTGCTGCATCCTACATTTCGCTTCGGCGGTCGGGCAAAGGGTTTGTAGGACTCTGTCCGTGGCATGACGACTCACGACCAAGCCTTCAGATCAATCCTGAACGACAGACGTATCGCTGCTGGGTCTGTAACATTGGCGGAGATGTCTTCAGTTTCATCATGAAGATGGAGCGGCTTGAGTTCAGAGAAGCATTGGAGCACCTCGCTGAAAGAGCAGGGATTCCGATGACACGTAACACAAGTGGTTCCTCCGGAGCACGGAAAGCTGAGTTCCACAAAGCACTCAACTGGGCTGCAGACAGGTATCGCGATTACTTGCAATCTTCTCCAGGCGCTCGTGCTGCCCGCGAATACCTCAAGGATCGTGGCCTCACCGAGGAAACCATTCAGCGCTTTGGTCTGGGCTTCGCTCCTGCCTCGTGGGATTGGCTTCTAAAAGAGGCTTCCGCAGCTGGCATTGGCACAGACATCCTTGCTGCCACCGGCATGGCAGTCGAGCGACAAGATGCCTCGGGCCACTATGATCGTTTCCGAGAGCGAATCATCTTTCCTATTCGTGATCCAATGAGTCGTTGCGTCGCCTTTGGTGGTCGTGTCCTTCCAGATGCCGCATCTGATTCCGCCAAGTACATCAACTCACCTGAAACACCAGTCTTTTCAAAAAGCTCAATGCTGTACGGTCTTGAGTCGGCTCGTGAGGCGATGGGGAAAACCCGACGGGCTGTTGTGGTGGAAGGCTATACAGACTGCCTGGCTGCTCGTCAGGTTGGCATAGATGATGTTGTCGCTGTGCTTGGGACGGCCCTTGGCGAAAAACACGCAGCGCTGCTGCGTCGTTACGTTGATCGTATTGTGATCGTACTTGATGGTGATGATGCAGGGCGTCGACGAACTGATGAGATTCTTGATGTGCTGCTTGCGGAGCCAATCGACCTGCGGATTGCCCGCCTACCCTCTGGCGTCGATCCATGTGATTTCATTCTTGATCAAGGTCGCGACGCTTTTGAAGCCATGCTTGATTCCGCAGTCGATCCACTGGACTATCGACTTGACGAAGTAGTGGCACGCCTGCCTGAAGGCGCCAGCGATGATGTCGTGCTTGCCGCAGTGGAAAGTGTCCTGTCCGCACTTGCCAATGCGTCACCCCGGTCACCGCTTTCTCCATCCCAACGCCGCCTGCGTGAAGATCAAGTCATCGGTCGGCTTGTCCGTCGTTTTGGTTTGTCGCGAGATGTTCTTCGTGATCGGGTCAAGGAACTGCGAGGCCGCCAGAGTCTGTCTCGGAAAGTCACTGACCCCACAACCACAACACCGCTGATCCCAGCCAAGCTTCCCGCGTGGGACAGAGAGGTTATCGAAGTGCTGGTTGGAGTTCCAGAAGGCGCTGGCATCATTATTCGGGAAGTGCAGGCAACGGAGCTTCAAAGTGGTGCTGGACGTGATGTCCTTGAGGCAGCTCGACGATTGCACGATGGTGGACGGCCGGTGGCTCTCTCCGGCCTGCTCATGGAAATCCCAGATCCTCGCGTGCAAAGCATGCTGGTTGCAGTCGATGAGGAGACCACCCAGCGTGGCCCAGTTGATGCGACAGAACGAATCACCCATTTCCAGGACGCCCTGCGACGCCGCTCTGCTGAGCGGGAGGCGCATGCGAGCGAGCGAAAAATAAAAACATCTGAGCTGGATGCCAGTTCAGAAGCAGAACTTCTGGAGCAACTCGTTGTTCAACGGCGAGTTGCTCAGGGCATGACCAATCCCAAGGAAGGGTGAGGATGTCCATCTCGTTCCTGCAATCGGCCCGCCAACTGGACAACCATGTCCTGAAACGGGTCGGGGGGCGGTGCGAGTGACGGTATGATGGTGAAGGAGAACCGAAACATGAGTGAACACGTCAACAGACTGACCACTGGTCAAAACCTTTCTGCTCCGCAGGCCCCACGGGCTGCGGATGTTCCTTCTGAGGGTCGCGGGGATCTGGAACTCCTGTCACTGATTGCAGCCGGGAAGGCAAGAGGATACCTCACCTTCGACGAGGTGAACTCCTATCTGCCCGACGAGGCTGTCGATCCTGAAAAAATTGACACCCTTCTGGTTGCACTTGAAGAACAAGGCATTGAACTGCTTGACTCGGCCCCTGACGACGAACAAGAAAATACAACACAACAAGAGACCGTGAAGGCCTCGGCAAAACCAGCCACTCCACGACGTGATGAAGCAATCACGACACCACCATCGAATGCAGGTAATGATCCTATTCGGATGTATCTGGCGCAAATGGCTGAAATTCCTCTGCTGACGCGCCGTGAAGAGATTTCACTCGCAAAACGCATCGAAGTTACACGAAAGCGTTTTCGCAGGGCGATCCTCGGCTGCTCCTACTCCATGCAAGCAACCGTCGACACCCTTCGTCGAGTGCACGAAGGAAACCTTCCGTTTGACCGAACGATCAAGGTCTCGCTTACCGAGCGACTGACAAAGGAGCAGATTCAAGCGAGGATGCCCCACAATCTCACAACCCTTGATCGCTTACTCGAAGAAAACAAGAAGGATTTTCGGCTGCTGATTAGCACAAAAACGAGTCCTGATGATGCCAAGGCAGCGCGTCGTCGATTTCGTCGCACGCGGGTAAAGACCCTCACCCTTGTTGAAGAATTGAGCCTCCGGACACGGCGGGTTCGGCCTCTCATGAAGGTCTTGCGAGGCAT
>JBDOMS010000636.1:0-3336 GCA_039831735.1 Pirellulales bacterium | reverse complement strand
TTTACCAATCTCGAGAACTGCTGATAGGCCTCTCGTGAACCTGTTCTCGCCGCCAATTGGACTTGTGAAATTGTATGCGGGTTCCAGGCGTGTGCTTCTCCTTCCTTTCTCCAATGAAACTGCCCGTCATTTGGCAAGATTGGAAGTTCTTCAATCTCTCGACTTGGATAACCAATTTCATGACGCCGAATACCTTCCTCGGCGATCACATCAAAACCAGCTCCGGCAATACGACTGGCAGTCCCTACAAAACAGGTATTGATGACGTTTTCATTGAGACCAACCGCTTCAAAAATCTGTGCCCCCTTGTAGGAAGCAAGCGTCGAAATACCCATCTTGCCCATCACTTTGAGCATGCCCTTCGCAACAGCCTTCCGAAACGCCATCGGTATCTTGTCGTCTGCAAACTCTTCCTCAAGGAGCCCATCTTCCCGAGCCTGACGCAGTGCCTCAAAGGCAAGATATGGATTAATAGCGTCAGCACCATAGCCAACAAGCAAACAGAAATTATGCACTTCTCTTGCTTCACCCGATTCAACAACAATGCCAATTCGTGTTCTCAATTCCTTGCGAACCAACGCATGATGAACGGCTCCTGTCGCAAGCAATGAACTAACTGGCACACGGTCCTTACTCATTGCACGGTCAGAAAGCAGAACAAGCGAATAACCGTCGTGTATGGCCTGTACTGCCTCATCACAAATTCGACGAATTGCCGGCAGAAGTCCTCCGTCTCCTTCTGCACGTGAATACGTGATATCAATTGTTTTTGTCTTCCACCCTCTGTAATCAAGACCCTTGATCGAAGAGAGTTCTTGATTCGTCAGGATTGGATGCGGAACACAAAGACGATGGCACTGTTCTTCAGTCGCATCAAGCAGATTTCCTTCGGGGCCAATGTAGCACTCGAGAGACATAATGACGTCTTCGCGAATTGAATCGACGGGAGGATTTGTCACCTGTGCAAAGAGTTGCTTGAAATAGTCGTACACCAGCCTTGGCTTATCTGAGAGGCATGCAAGCGCAGCGTCATTTCCCATTGAACCAATCGGATCCCGCTTCTCCCGAAGCATTGGCATCAGCATGAACTGCATCGTCTCGGTCGTGTAACCAAATGCCTGCATGCGCTGCAACAATTCTTCACTCGAATAATGGGATGGCGCATCATGGTGAGGTAATTCATTTAGATGGATCGCCTGTGCACTCAACCATTCCTTATATGGTCGCTTGGCTGCCACTGCTCCCTTGAGTTCTTCATCCGCAATAATGCGACCTTCCTCAAAATCAACGAGGAACATCTTGCCTGGCTGAAGTCTTCCTTTTGCCTTCACCTGCTCCGGCGGCACATCAACCACACCGACTTCACTTGCCATGATGACACGGTCATCATGGGTCACGTAATAGCGACTGGGACGAAGTCCATTACGATCGAGGACTGCTCCAATATAGTGGCCATCTGTAAATGACACAGATGCTGGACCATCCCATGGTTCCTGAAGCGCCGAGTGGTATTCATAAAAAGCCCGCTTGTCTTCAGACATATTGTGATGATTTTGCCACGCCTCAGGAATCATCATCATGACTGCTTCCTGCAATGTGCGCCCCGAGTGGTAGAGCATCTCAAGCGCATTATCAAAGTTGCCGGAGTCTGAACAATCAGGCTCGATCACAGGACAAAGCTTTCGAATATCATCGCCCCATAAGTCACTTTTCATCACACCCTGTCGCGCAAACATCCAATTGGCATTACCTCGGAGGGTATTTATTTCACCATTGTGAGCCATAAACCGACATGGCTGCGCTCTGTCCCAACTTGGAAATGTGTTCGTCGAGAAACGCGAATGAACCATCGCCAGATGTGTTTTGTATTCAGGATCCTGAAGATCTTTGAATAACGGAATGACCTGCATGGATCGAAGCATGCCCTTCCAAATGATTACTTTTGTTGACAAAGAACAGATATAGAACATCAATCGCTGTTCTAGTGCACTTTCGGTACGAATTTTATAACTCGACCACTTTTGAATAATAAATAGCTGTCTTTCAAAAGCTTCCTGATCAAGACCATCGGCTGCCGCAATAAAAACTTGATCAAAATGAGGCATTGCTCTTCGTGCTGTTGGTCCGACATCAGCAGCATCAGGATCTCCGGGAAGCTCTCTCCACCCAACAATTTTTTGGCCCTGCCCAACAATCACCTCATCCACAATCCTCTTACATTCTGCACGTTCATGAGGATCTGTTGGCATAAAGAACACACCTGTTGCATACAGGCCTCGAGCTGGAAGACTGACACCAAAGTCACGAGATACAACCTTTTCGAAAAGTTCGTACGGAAGAGCGGTCAGCATTCCAGCCCCATCTCCAGTATTGTCTTCACACCCACACCCACCACGATGCTCCATGTGCTGAAGCATCCGATCAGCATCATCAATAATTTGACGAGACCGATGACCTTTGATGTGAGCAATAAAACCAACCCCACACGAATCGTGTTCAAACGCGGGATCGTAGAGGCCATAAGCATCAGGATGGCCAGTTGGTCGATAAGGTTTTTTCATCAGATTTTTCTCTTCTAAACTATATTCTCAATCAGAGCCTCATCCACCCAAGGAACAGGCTCGCGCCCTCTAAGCGGATGCCATCACGGCACACTCTTCAACAGCGTCATCTGCATGTTCATGGAGCATGTCCACAAACCTGCGGGCCGTCGGGCCCAGCGGTTTGTTACGGGCTTGAACAATTCCAAGCGGTCGTACTAGCTTTTCATCGGACACCTTGACTGCTCGAAGCGTTCCTGCAGCAACTTCACGACTCACTGTTGGTTCTGGCAACAGGGCGACACCTGCATCAATTTCAACACCACGCTTGATTGTCTCAATATTATCGAACTCCATAACAATCTTTGGAGTCACGCTATGTGAAGCAATGACTCGGTCAAGTTCATGTCGTATGACGAGATCTGAATCAAAACCAACAACTCGTTGTCCTTCTAAGTCCGAAATAGAGATCTCAATACGATCGGCAAATGGATGATTGGGGGCACAGGCGACAACAATCCGCTCCTCCCTCCATGCCATCGCGCTCACCGCACGCGTACTTCTGGGATAACTCACAATGCCCACATCAGCCTGCCCTTCCTCCACCAATGTCAAAACACGCTCGGGATGCAGATACTCTAAACGGATATTTGCCTTTGGATGTCGAGTCATAAACTCCTGCACATGGCGGCTCATATGGTGCAGACCGACAGAGTAAATTGCTGCAACATGAACTCGCCCGGCAACATCTTCATGAAGCGTTCGCACTTCATCTTCTAGCGCATCATAACCTGCG
>JBDOMS010000523.1:0-3337 GCA_039831735.1 Pirellulales bacterium | reverse complement strand
AATCGCGAGAGGCGTTGCAAGCTTGTTTGGAGCAAGTGCCAGATCGGGGGCAAAATGTTTTGCGGGCAAGGTTTGCTGGTGAACTGAGTTATCAGCAGATAGGAGAACAACTTGGTATGACAATTGAGGCAGTTCGGAAATCATTGTTTCGGCTGAAGAAACAGTTGCGTTCCTGTGTGGAAAATCGCTTGAGGGTAGCCCAATGAATGATAAGACAGATTGGGAGGAACTGATCGAACGCCACTTGCGTGGAGAGTTGAGTGAAAGCGAGCAGGAAGATCTTGTAACGCTCCTTGATGGTCATGCCTCCGTGCGGAAGCAGGTGGTTGAGTATGTGCAGTGGGATACCGAGATCTCTGAGGCGTTGCGAGAAAGGAAACATCTGATCGAGGACACAGGTTCTATCCTTCCTGCTCAATCAGCATTGCACGGAGGAGGGGGAAAAGCCATTGTCCGAAAGATGATGCCAGTTGCAGTTGCAGTTGCAGTTGTGATTGCTGTGCTGCTGGTTGGGGTGATCTTTCCGCGTACAGATACCATGCTTTGGCAGAATGACCAAGAAGATCGTGATCAGCAAGCCCTCTCCTCGAAGTTGTCTGTTGCCAAAATCACCGGCCTGAGCGGGGCGCTCATGTGGACAGGGGACCGAGGTCAGATTATTCGAGAGATCGACGTTGGGACTGAACTGGCTGGAGGCACCATTGAAGGCCTGGCGCCCGACGCATGGTTTGAACTCCAGTTCAAAGATGGTTCGACCATAACGCTCTCTGGGGCATCGTTGCTGACATTTGCGGATATGGGACAGAAAAAAGTGAGACTCCGTGAAGGACGTTTTTCTGCCAATGTCAAGCCACAACCGGTTGGGAAGCCAATGTTGATTTATACGCGTTCAGCGGTGTTGAAGGTTCTGGGCACTCAATTTGATGTTGAAGCCGACCTGGCTTCGACGGTGCTTACCGTGAGTAAAGGAGAGGTGAACCTCAGAAGGTTCAGTGATGATAGTGAAGTCAACGTTTCTTCTGAGTATCGGGTCACAACAGATACAGATGGTGCGATGATGCCTGTTCGCATCCCAGGCTCTGTTCACTCGTGGAAGAGTCATCTCCATGTGAAACAGACAAACTATGGCAAATGGCAGCCAGCGAGATCGCAGCAAGCGGCATCATTGAAAGCTATTCCACTCATTCCTCCAAAGAATCCAGAGGCAAAGTTATATCTGGCAGGTTTTTCACTTGAACGGGGAGATAGTCCACCAGTCATTTTGTTGCCTGGCTCCACCGTTGTCGTACGAGGGCGTTTGGCTTCGCAGGCGCGTGTGTATTTCGGCATTCGAGTGATGTATCCCAGCGGTGAATTTGCAGGTATGTTTCGAGGTGATCTCATTGAGAAACAGCCGTTGTCCGTACACGATGACAGTGGTTTTTTTGAGGAGGTCTACAGTCTTCAAAACTTTACCATTGATCCAGTGGTACGTGACCAGAAGAGTGAATTGGCGACCAAGCCAGATAATCTCATATTGGATGGAGTGTGGGCTTTCACGAATACAGGCGGCCCATCAGGATTGGAAATTATCGAAGTTGAAGTGATCCCCCCGCAGGTTCAGGAGTCGAAGCAATGAAACAATCAACACATGCAACACATGTCATACGCTTCGCCCCATGGTGTGTGCCAAACAGGCATCCATTGTTTTTTAGTCGATGGGCACGCTTGAAAGGCTTTACGCTCGTTGAGCTTCTTGTAGTGATTGCGATTATCGGCGTTCTTATTGGTCTTCTTCTGCCAGCTGTTCAGAGTGCCCGAGAGTCGGCGCGTGCTCTTACCTGCAAAGGAAACCTCAAGCAGATTGGCATTGCACTTCATAATTATCATGATGCGAATCGTGCATTTCCAGCGTTTTTTACGAGCACGAGCGGAGGAAATGACAATAGAATTGCGGACATGAATGGAAAAGGTGCGAACTGGTGTGTCCGTATCCTTCCGTTCCTTGAAGAGTCTGCCGTTTTTGATCAATGGGATCTGAAAAAAACTCCACATCAGAATCCACAGCGATCAACAAAAATCAAAATGTTTTTATGTCCTTCAGACGCAAGTGCAGATGCTGAACTATGTGCGTATGCGGGGGGAGGATGGGCCAGAGGAAATTACGGTCTCAATGTTTCACCATGTAAGCATGGGTGTACGGACAGTGGTCAGGATGGTGGTGTTGGGGCGGTTAATAAACAGGTGCAGATACGAGAAATTTCTGATGGGACCGCGCACACCGTCATGGTGAATGAACTCCGCGCGGGACTCAATCCCCAAGATTTACGCGGGTCATGGGCGATGCCGGGGCTTGGGGCTGGAACGGCGGCTATGTACAACGATGCCAGTCGACCAAACAGCAGGCAGCCATATTCAGACGACATGGAAAACTGTGCTGCATCAGGTTCTCTGGGAGTGCCTCCGATGGGTTGTTACGACAGTACATCGACCGGTCAAATGACGGCAAGGAGTCAGCATCCGAGCGGCACACAGTTTCTGATGGCAGATGGTTCAACCAGGTATGTCTCACAAAGTATTGACTTCAAGGGTGGGCAAAATGACTGCGGCCCAGTCGAACAACGTGGCGTTTGGCAGCGGCTTCACACTCGAAATGGTGGAGAAGTCGTGAGTAGTGATTTCTAAAATATGATGACATGCAGCATACAACGACGATCCCACTCTGGTTAGTAGTAGCTCTTGTTGTGACGACGGGCTGTTCGCGTCAGTCACCCGGTCTGGCTGCCATCAACGCACAGCTGTCCTCTGAACAGAAAGCTGTTGGTGCTGCCATAGAGAATTCCATCGGTATGATTCTTGTACCAATACCACAAGGAATGTTTCAGATGGGGTCCAAGCAGAAGGATCGTAAAAAGTGGTTTAATCTTGGCGAAGAATTTCCACAGCATCGTGTTGAAATCACAGACAATTTCCTGATAGGTGTTTCAGAAGTGACGCAGGCACAATATTTCAGGTTGATGGGAGAAAAACCCTGGGAGAAGAAGCCGCTTGTTGGTGTGTCTCCAGATGCACCGGCCTCATACATTTCATTCAAGAAGGCACAGCAATTCTGTGAGAAACTGAGTGAGAAAGAAAATCGACAGTATCGCCTGCCTACGGAAGCGGAGTGGGAATATGCGTGCCGGAGTGGATCGCAAACTATCTTTTATTTTTCTGATGATCCAAAGGAATTAGGGGAATATGCGTGGTGTTTTCAAAATGCGTACAAGTCTGGTGAGCAATATCCCAGGCGATGGGGGATGAAAGCTCCCAACCACTGGGTACTTTTTGACATGCATGGAAACGTGTGTGAGTGGTG
>JBDOMS010000040.1:0-3342 GCA_039831735.1 Pirellulales bacterium | reverse complement strand
TCATTATAAAATCCCCACATGTTTATGATAAGATTATTGCCCCGAAGGGGCTTTTTGTGTAGAGGCCTCTAAAAATCCATGTTCGATGTCTGTCTGTCTGTTTGCTTGTCTGCTTGTTTGTTTGCTTGTACCCAAATTTGACCAAAAAAGGTGTTAGGCAGGTCGGATCCAAATTTAAAAATGCACGACAGCAGTGTAAAATGAAAAACATATCATTTTGAGTTTAAACTGCCACTGGATGAGACGACCCTTGATTTTCAAAAAAGAAATGGACTTGTTTTCAATGAGTGGCAGCAACCTGAACTCCTCTTGGTAATAACGGGGCAATTGGATGGCTACATGGAACCATGCGGTTGTTCCGGGAAAGAAAATCAAAAAGGTGGACTGAGTCGCCGCCAAAATTTTCTCCGTGCAGTAACAACTGCTGAGTGGCCAGTTCTGGCTGTAGATCTTGGTAATCAGGTCAAGCGATTCGGAAGGCAAACTGAAATAAAATTTCAGTCGATCGCGGATGGACTGAGACAAATGGGCTACGCAGCGGTAGGCTTTGGTCCGGGCGACTTGAGGCTTCCTGCTGAAGAACTGGTTGCTGCAGTTGCACCGGTGGGTGATCAACCTACGCCCTTTGTGAGTGCAAACGTTGGCCTGCTTGGACTTGATGCAAATATCACTCCCCGATTCCGTGTCATTGAGTCCAATGGTGTGAAGGTCGGTTTTACGACTGTACTTGGCGAAGAGGAAGCATCGCGGGTTCACAATGATGCTATTGAAATCATTCCGGCGAAAGAAGCTCTGAAAACCGTTGTCAATGAGTTATCGTCTGCCAACTGCACACATCAGATACTCCTCTCTTGGGCTTCTCCGACAGAAACAAAACAACTTGCTAAACAATTCCCTCAATTTGACATCGTTGTAACGGCTGGAGGAGCAGATGAACCAGCAGCTACGCTTCCGACGCTTCCTTCAAAAGCGCAGTTTGTTGAGTTAGGCCATAAAGGCATGTACGCAGTGGCGATTGGATTCTTCACAAATTCTGCTACGCGTTCTCAGCGCGTGCCTCTCGATGCTCGGTGGGGGGAATCGAGTGATATGATAAAACTTCTGGCAGGGTACCAGAGCCAGCTGGAATCTCTCAAACTTGAGGGCCTTGGGCTTCGTGCCATTCGTCATCCATCCGGACGTAGATTCGCTGGAAGTGATGCATGTGCTGATTGCCATGAAGATGCCTATCTCATCTGGAAAGAAACTCCACACGCAAGTGCACTTGTCACGCTTGAAGAACAAGATCCGCGACGAGACAGTGACCCCGAGTGTCTTTCATGCCACGTCGTTGGCTGGGCCCCACAGCGATTTGAGCCATTCGAAGGAGGGTTTCTCAGCATGGATGCGACTCCCCATTTAGCGCATCAAGGCTGCGAAAACTGCCATGGTCCTGCCGCTGCACATGCTGCTGTTGAACGTGGTGACGTCCGGGCCGATGCGGCAGAACAGGAACGATTACGAAATGAATTAGCAATGACACTCGACACGGACGAGGGACGAAAAAAGGTTATTGCAAACTGCCTTGAGTGCCACGATCTGGACAACAGTCCTGAGTTTGACTTTGATGAGTACTGGCCTGCTGTTGAGCATTCAGAAAACTAGTAGCGACTATCAGGAAATCTGAGACATCGATTGCTCTGGTATGCTGAAGTTTGCTGATACACTCTGCACATCATCATGATCATCAAGGCGTTCAACAAGAGTTAAGACTTTTCGAGCAGTCGCTACATCTTCAACTTCAACTGTGTTTGTAGGAATACGTACTATTTCATTTGAACTCACTGGCAAGCCAGCTTCTGAAAGAGCATCTATCACCGTCGTCATAACTGAGGGCTCACACGCAACATCCCAGTAATCACCAACTCCAACAACATCCTCAACACCTGCTTCAAGAGCAACCTCTATTATCTTTTCTTCATCGCACTCACTGCGAGAGACCCTCACAATGCCTTTTCTCTGAAAAAGATAGGCAACACAACCAGTGCCACCAAGTTTCCCGTCACACATTTCAAAGATTTTTCGAATTTCAGGTGCTGTACGATTCTTATTATCTGTGAGGATTTCACACATCACCGCCACACCACCTGCTCCATATCCTTCATAGATAGATTCATCAAGATTCCCACCTTTCAACTCCCCTGAACCTGTCTTGATTGCCCGCTGAATATTATCTTTTGGCATGCTCACGGCTTTGGCTGAATCGATGGCATAACGCAAACGAAGATTTGTCGCTGGATCAGCGCCGCCATGTTTTGCTGCGACAATAATTGCTTTTGCCAACTTGCTCCACAGCTTTCCTCGCTTTGCATCTATGAGCGATTTTTTACGAGCAATATTTGACCAGTGGGAATGACCGGCCACAGGTATCTCCTTTCATAACGCACACTAACGAGGCTTGCGTTTTTTCAGTTTTGAAGAGTGTTGAGACTTCTTTTTGGTTTTTTTCGAAGACTTTTTTGAGCTCGCCCCTGTTACAGAAGCTTTCGATTTTGATGCCTTCTTTTTTGCTTTCTTTTTTTTACCTACTTTTACTGTTTTCGCCTTCGATCTGCTGGCCTGGGCTTTCTTCTTCTTTGCAAGACTTGCGTCAGACCGACCTTTTTTACTCGTTTCTGTCTTTGCAACGGTTGACTCAGAAACTGTAGTTTCAGACTTAACGGTAGGAGGTCTCCCCATATTCGGTTTCACAACAAATGGTTTCGGGCCTGGCTTCCCACCAGCCACAGGTTTGCCGTCTGCTGTCCGCTTTGGCCCAGAGCCCGGTGGCGGCATCGGTGTTTTGCCTGCGGGACGAGCTGCGGCCTGAGGACCGGCTGGTCGCAGTTCCTCTGCTTTGGCTTCTTCTGATTTCTGGCCAGCCTTTAATGACACTGGAGCTGAAGGATTCTGACGTGGTAGTGTTGCCCCTCGTTTCGGAAATCGCTCTTTGACAGCAACCGGGTCTACTGACTGTACAACCTTTTTGACAACTGTTCCATGTAACGAAGAAATACAATCTGCTCCAAGCTGATGAAGAAGCGAATTGAACTCTGCCCCAGACTTCTTTGGAATGATACGTTCCAGCCCCGTCACAACGCCTGCATCGTATTCATCACGTGAAATAATTCCACATAAATACAAAGCGCCAAGAGCACCTCGATCAAGAGCAATTGCATGACCACCGAGGGTTGTACCCGTGATAAATGAGACAACGAAAGGTGGAATACCGTAAAGATTTTGAAGCGTTTTGACTCCATGCGAGAGAGAATGTTTTTTCGCATGGTCAAGTGAAAACGTATAGGTCGACTCAAATACACCCTG
>JBDOMS010000354.1:0-15025 GCA_039831735.1 Pirellulales bacterium | reverse complement strand
TGGAAATGTGGGCATTTTGGCTGAAAAAGTCAAATATGAGCCCAATTCGAACAAAACCGAATGGTCGCCATGTGCGCTTTTTCGCGGCTATACTTACATTTTGTCGTTATTGTTTTCGTCCGTTCCCTGGTGGGGCGAACCTTCCCCAACCGGGGTTCGTACTCAAAGATGGATTTGCATGAACCTGGTTCCGTTTCTGGAATGAACAGTGACATCAGTATTGATGTCGGTGTGGGTTCGGGAACTAGCTCGACTGACGAAGATTTGATCAATCGCTTTCGTACGCACGATGATGACGTTGCTTTTGAGGCACTCGTTCATCGTTATGAAAGTGAACTGTTTAGTTACTTGCGACGTTATTTAGGAAATGCTGAGATGGCGGAGGATGTCTTTCAAGCCACGTTCCTGCAAATCCACTTGAAAAAGAAACAGTTTGAAGAAGGCAGGAGATTTCGGCCGTGGCTCTATACAATAGCGACCAATCAGGCGATCGATGCCCAGCGTCGGAACAAGCGCCATCGTATGGTAAGTCTCGACAATCGTACTGGTCAGGACGACACGGGTTCTCTGGTGGAAATGCTTTCTGGTCGCGAGGGTACGGCTGTTGACAAGATGGAGCAAGAGGAGGCTCGACAATGGGTGCAAGGAGCGGTTGCGGATCTTCCAGAAGCACTGCGTTCTGCGCTGTTACTGGTGTATCACCAGGGATTGAAATATCGGGAAGCAGCAGACGTTCTGGGTATTCCTGTCGGGACAGTGAAAAGTCGTCTCCACGCGGCACTCGTCAAACTCAATTCAACATGGCAGGCAGACAACTCTGCAACTCAATAACATGGACCCATCAACTGTAACGAGAGATGAAATGCGAGAGGATCTAATTGGTTTTTTGATGGGGGCTTTGGATGAACCAGAGACCTCAAGGGTGAAGGCAGCCCTTGAAAATCCACAGAATGGTGAAAAACTTCGCCATGACCTCGAGGTTCTTAAACGAGCGATCGCGCCACTAGAACGAGATCAGCATGTTGAAGCACCACCTGAAGGACTTGCTGATAGAACACTCTCGTATATTCAGTCGCATCCAGTTGAAGTATCAACTCAAATATCACCCGGATCTGACTCCTCAAATCAAGTGGTAAATTCAAGGGCTTGGATTGATCGGATATTCATTGCCGCAACTGCTTTGGCAGCAGCAGTACTGGTTGCTCCGCTTCTTCTTGATTCTTTATCTGACGCCCGAGATCGTCGAGTAGAAAGAAACCTACAAAAAATTTCGGGTGCTCTGCAGGGCTATGCTGAATCGAAACGGTTATATCCAACCCCGCCAGATTCTGGTCCCCTCTCAAGAGCGGGACTTTACGCGCCAACGCTTGTTTCGGAGCATCGGTTGAAGGCTGACGACGGAACGGTCTTGGTGCCAGGAGCAAGACGGGGACAACTAGAGGAATTCAGAATTCCGACACTTGAAGAACTTCAGTCAGCGATAGGAAAACCAGACTTTGAGAAACTGATCAACACGATGGGTGGTGATTTCGGCTATACACTTGGCTATCGCAATGATGACGGCTCGTTGATGCCCAATCTTAATCAGAGAAGAGAACACCATCCAATAATGGCTGATGCACCTGATGCTGGATGTGAAAAGAGTAGCAATCATCCCGGTGGTTTACACTACATTTTGTATGAAGACGGCCATATTTCACGAGTATTTCTTGATGAGCTCCACGATGATGGTGATCATCTTTACCGAAATGATGATGGTGAAACTGCGGCAGCAGAACATCCAGAAGATGCCGTTATCGGTGACTCTCATCATCAGCCATAAGCATGTGATGCGTTGTTATAAGGTTGTGTCAGGAGAGAAGTTTCTCTGCAGCTGACGCAATGGCATCTGCAGTGATACCAAAATGCTTGTACAACTCAGGGGCAGGGGCGGAAGCACCAAAACTTTTCATGCCCACAAAGACACCCTTTGTGCCAATCCACCTTTCCCAACCAAAACCACAGGCTGCTTCACACGCAACACGAGCCGTTATTGCTGACGGGAGTACCTCTTCTTGGTAAGCAGGATCTTGTTCCGCGAAAAGGTCCCAACTGGGCATGCTCACGACGCGAGCTTTGATACCATGCTCTTGAAGTTGTGCAGCTGCATCGAGACAGATGTGTACTTCACTTCCGGTTCCAATGAGGATGCAGTCTGGTTTTCCACTTGTATCCTTTAGAATATAGGCTCCCTTCGAAACATGAGACGCAGAGCCCATTTCTGAACGGTCAAGAGTAGGGATATTTTGTCGTGAGAGCACGATAACGGTGGGCCGATTTGACCGTGAAAGCACAGTCCTGTAGGTCTCTGTGACTTCATTCGCATCACCGGGACGAAAGACTGAAAGGCCAGGTACGGCTCGAGCACTTGCCAACTGCTCAATAGGTTGGTGAGTCGGCCCATCCTCACCTAAACCGATGGAATCATGTGTCAAAATGTAGAGTACACCGAGCTGTCCAAGAGCGGAGAGCCGAAGCGCAGGTTTCAAGTAATCAAAAAAAACGAAAAAAGTAGCACAATAAGGCCGGATGCCTGAAAGTGCTAAGCCGTTACAAGCTGACGCCATCCCGTGCTCTCGAATGCCAAAATGAAAATTACGGCCTTCCAGATCATGAGAGCTAAAACTTTTTTCGTTCTCGATGTGAGTCATGGTTGAAGGAGCTAAGTCTGCAGAGCCACCAAGAAACCATGGAATCGTTCTACTGATGGATTGAAGAACCTTTCCGGACGAAACACGGCTGGCAAGGCCTTTGGCATCCGGTGGAAATACGGGCAGGTTCTCGTCCCAACCATCGGGTAGCCTGCCTTCAAGAAATGTCTGAAGCTCAGCGGCATTTTTTGGGTGATCTTCTTTGTAACGATCAACCATGAGGTGCCATGTGCTATGAGCGTCTCGGCCCCGAGTGCCAAGTGATGCATCAAAATGAAGGGGAACCTCAGGTGGCACGAGAAATTCAGCATCGGTTGGCCAAGCATAGGCATCTTTTGCTCCCTTTATTTCTTCAGATCCCAGAGGTGCACCATGTGCTGCATGTGAGCCAGCTTTGTGAGGAGCCCCATAGCCGATCACACTTTTGAGAATAATAATTGTTGGCTTGTGCTGCTCCTTCTTGAAGGCCTGGAGTGCTTTTGTGATTGCCTGAATGTCATTGGCATCATCAACATGCTCTACATGCCAGCCTAATCCATGGAATTTTTCTTCGATGTTTTCACTAAAAGCTAGGTCAGTTTCCCCTTCGATGGTAATGGCATTGTCGTCGTACACCCAGCACAGATTTGCAAGCTTCAAATGGCCTGCCAATGAAGCAGCCTCTGCTGCAACACCCTCCATGAGATCACCATCACTACACAGAACATACGTATCAAAATCAAAAACGGTCTGATCTTTCTTGTTGTAGTGAGCTCCTAGCCAACGCGATGCCATTGCCATACCAACAGAATTACCACAGCCTTGGCCCAGAGGTCCGGTTGTGGTTTCAATACCCGATGTCATGTGGTGTTCAGGATGCCCGGCACATACACTTCCTAATTGACGAAATTTCTTTATTGCATCGAGTGGTACTGCTAATTGTTCACTTGTAGGTGTTTTCCGTATGCCTGCGAGATGAATGAGTGAATACAGCAGCATCGAAGCATGTCCACATGACAGAATAAATCGATCACGATTTGGCCAGTTGGGATGGACTGGATCGTAGCGAAGAAAATCTTTCCAGATAGTAAAGGCGACAGGCGCTAACGCCATGGGAGTTCCAGGATGACCACTTTTGGCAGCCTCAACGGCATCCATGGAAAGTGTTCGAATAGTATCGATTGATAGGCGGTCAAGATCTGTGGCTGAAGAAATTGACATTGAGTCATCTCCTTACGGGAAAAATTTTTCGCAAGGAGTCTAACGCTTCACTGAAATTGACGTCTTGCCCTGCGTGAATGCACTTTCTGTCACTGCGACAGATGGCGACGATACTGCCGGTCGAGCGATTCGTAGTCAGCCTTACACAACCGGGAAAGTGTATCAGGATTTGCTGATCCAGTATATATCCTCACCAGATACTCAAGAAATGCCTCTCTGTATTGACCATCTGAAAAAGTCATGAAAAAGTCAGCAAGTCCAGAAATCTGACTGTAAAGAGCAGGGAGATCGTCACGAGATTGAAAATCCCTGCGTCCTAGTTCGGTAAGTTCCTGAAGGGGCACATAAAATTCATCAAGAAGTAGCCGTTGACGAGCTGCTGGCACTCTACCATTCTCAACACCTCCAACAGTCCAGCCGAAGTCAGTTCGTTGTAAACTCTCCATAAAGCAGGCAGCAGCTTCAAGTGCCCAAAACCCACATCGTTCACCAGCCAAGGGACTTGTGTTTCGCATTTCTCCAAAAAGTTGATGCGTCGCTTCATGGCAGACAGTCGTTGGAGTACGATCCTCACCCTCAAAAAACCAACTTGTACGAGAAGGATTCCAATAGATTCCTAGCGTTTGACTTATCAACGGCTCGAGCTTGCCCATCTCCTGTATGTATTGCTTCCTATTTGAAGTTAGCACGGCGTTAAATGGCTTGCGGGTAGTGAGCGTTGCACGCCCTTCGAATTGCCGCTCGAGTCCAATGGGTTCTAATTGAAACGCTCCAAACACCTGACGCCAAATTTCAAATGTTTCTTCCATTTCACTCGCCAATAATGCAGTTTGCGTATAGCTTGCCGATGACCGAATCCTCCAATGATCAGAAAAAAATATTCGCGATTGATTAAATGGCTGTGGTCCATCAGTTTTATCAGAGGCTCGAACCCACACGCCACGAATGTAGCGATTATTGTCTTCATAACGATTAAAGTGGGATCGAGAGAGCCATCCAAAAGTCTCTGACCAGACTTCTCCCTTATCGATTCGTTTAGCGACCTCTGGCCAGACCCACAGACCATTTCGTTGTACCCACCCTCCAGCAATTCGGGCACCTTTGTGTGTTGGGTCCTCTCGAAGTGCTAAAGACAAAAGACGAATGGCTTTATAGCTACGTTGCGTGAAATCTGGAGCTGAATTATGAGATTGAGCAGATCTCACGGCAAGTTGGAAGAGTGCCTCAGCTCGCTTCTTTCTTGCCCTTATGAAATCATCCCAAATAGATATCGCAAGTGGATCAACAATGTTAGGAGGCTTCAGGATGGCATTGGGAATTCTGAAAACATTAATGCGATCAGAAGGAACAGGTATGTGCCAATTCTTTATGATGGCTGACAATGCGAGGAAATTCTCACGAACTGCTCTTTGATTGAGCTCTTCAGCATCATTCGCCCACTGCCTTGCAAGATCTGCTTCACTCAGAGGAACGGAATCACGAGCCGATAATGGCAGAGACAATCCAACCACCACGACAGCGAAAATGAGCGTTGTCGGTTGGGAATAAAACATAGTGGTCGACACAAAAGGCCTGAAAAGGAAGAAAGAAATTCAACAATTAGCTCTCTTCAGCAAAGGCTGAATCAAACTGTTGGGTGCTGGGAGAGAAGTCGAGATTGTGAACAAATTCGGCTGCTTCAGCAGCCCCGTGTTCACGGTCCATCCCACAATCTTCCCATTCCACAGACAACGGACCTTCATATCGGATCTGGTTGAGTGCTCGAATAATTTCCTCAAAGTCAACACCACCTCGACCAGGAGAGCGGAAATCCCAACCACGGCGAGGGTCGCCAAAATTTAGATGACTCCCAAGAATACCACCCCGTCCGCTGAGTGTGACAACAGCATCCTTGATGTGAACATGGTAGATGCGATCATGGAAGGTTCGAATAAATTCGACAGAGTCAACTCCCTGCCAATGAAGATGACTTGGATCAAAGTTAAATCCAAACTCTTCCCGCCGTCCGAGTGATTCAAGCGCTCGTTGAGCCGTTATAATATCAAAAGCAATTTCTGTTGGGTGCACTTCCAAGGCAAACCGTACACCGCATTCTGCAAATACATCAAGAATAGGATTCCATCGATCAGCAAATTCCTGAAAGCCAGCTTCTAACATTGATTCGGGGACAGGTGGAAAGGAATAAAGCAAATGCCAAATCGATGATCCAGTAAATCCATTCACAACGGAGACCCCGAGCTCTTTGGCAGCTCTCGCCGTTTGCTTGATCTCTTCAGCAGCTCGCTCATTTACGCCAGCAGGATCTCCATCACCCCAAACATGCGGAGGCAAAATTGCTTTATGCCTCTCATCAATTCGATCACAAACGGCTTGTCCAACAAGATGACAAGAGATGGCGTGAACAGATAAATCATGTTGTTCAAGAATATCTTTTTGCGCTGCGCAGTAGTTACTATCCTCAAGTGCCTGAGTAACATCAAAGTGATCACCCCAGCAGGCAAGTTCAAGTCCTTGGTACCCAAACTCACTGGCCTTTCGAGCAAGATCAACAATCGGCATATCGGCCCATTGGCCAGTAAAGAGAGTCACGGGACGTGGCATGGAAAGCATCCTTTTGTTGTCGAGGAAATTGAGGTGTTGACAAAGTGATCATAGTGTAAGGCTGAATGCTCAAAGCTGAAAGGAGGTTACCGCCGAATAACGCTTCGCAAGAGCCAGAGCCCCCAGAGCGTAATGAGCGCATTTCCTGCCCAGACGGCAGCGGGTGGTAAGGCACCAGCTTTTACTCGAGAAACTCCCATCATGAAGATAGGATAGTACACAACCAAGATAGGTAGAAAACAAAGAAAAAAACTGGTTAGGAAGTCAGCATTTCGCATGCGAATTGCCATCGGAGCGCCCACGAGTACAAAGCACAAACAACTAAAACCATTTGCCCATCGGCGCCATGGTTCCATGATAATTCGTGTCAGTCGGTTTGAATGATATGTCATTGCCGTAACATAGCCTGTCACATGTGTTGGAGTTGTTAGGTTGAGTTGTCCTGACAAAATTGCCAGAGCCTTCTCGCCTGCGACAAGCTGTTCTAATTCATCAATTCGCTTCGTCTCTTCAACACGAGCTTTTGGAAAGTCAACCATGGCAATCTCAGATGGACTGGTGGATGAAATCCCTTTCCGGCTTATGGAATCCAGTGGAATTTTCCGAACAATTGTGTCAGGAAAAACAGCCTTTACGTCCCCCATGTGAAGTGTTCCATCGTAGAAGGTCACAATCAGTTCACTTGCATCAGCATCAGTAGTAATTTCTGCTTCAGTTGCTGAAACAGTAGCAGAAGAGCCAGTTCCTCCTCCTTGTGTAAAGGATAGAGTCGGGCGAATAAGGCGCCGACCATCAACACCTTTTACATTAATTGAAACTTGTGGGGTGCTATAGGACCGTTGTTGCTTGAGACGACTGTAAATTATTTCTTCCACGCTATTGACGATCACCCGTCGTATGCCTGACCGCCCCCAGGAAACTGCTACATCATTGAGCCAAACAGAAATAAAACTGACAACAATAGCGAGTGCGATAGCGGGCCAGATGGCAGCTATGGGTGATATTCCAGCTGCTTTGAGAGCTGTTATTTCATTGCTTGCCGACATGCGACCGAACACACTTGCTACTGCAAAAAGCATGGTGCCGGGTACAGCAAACCGCATCGCCTCGGGTAATACAAACGGAACGAGTCGTGCAATCTGAAAAATTCCCAAGCCTTGCTGTTGGGCCTCTTTCACAAGTCCAACAATAAGCATGAAGAGGGTGAGTGCAGAGAGTGACAGAAGAAAGACTTGTAATAACTCAATAAGCACATAACGGGAAATAATTTTCATGAGGCCAGTAGTGTACCGTTGAATCAGTGATCATTATCAGGTCGGTTTTTTAGATTAATTTCATCGGCATGAAGTTTCAGGGTTTCTCGTTGCCGTGGCAGCAGGTTCTCAATCTGACATAAGGCTTGAACCGCTGATGTAATTGCTACACTAAATCCATGCTCAGCATTCCCTGACCTTGTTTTGGAAGCAAGATCAATAATATTTTTTTTATCTGAGGGCGATAAGGATTCGGCTGCGCTGTCGAGAGTCTTGGCAAGGCTCTCTAGAAGAGCTTCTGTCGGAGTACAGTCAGCATCTCTATACGGACCAATAGAACTTTTACTTTGCTGAGAGCTAAGAGCAGTAGTGTCTCCTTTGCTGATGGATAATAGCAAAGCGTAACAAAGAGAAACAATCGTGGCGAGTGAAGTTACCACAATGCTAATGGCTATAATGGCCTCAATAAACGGGCTACTTGGTTGCAGGAGGTCGCCTTTCATAATAAGGCTTAGGAAGAAGCAGATGCCTGCAGTGATAAGTGGCTTCCAAGCGATGCGGCGAGTGTTAATATCATTATCACTTGAGTCTGTAAGAGGCCAGGGCTCCTGTTTGGCAAATATGTTTGTGACTTCCTCAGCGCCTGCTCGAGCAAGCAGAACAGTGGTGTTGTCTGGAGCTCCTCGAGCAAGTGTTAGGCCAATGAGAGCACGAGTTGCCTCATCAAGATTGTGGTGAGAAGCAAGAAGCCCAATTTCTGCATCACTGATAGGACCCGAGAGGCCATCGCTACATAGGACAAAGATATCCCCTTCATGCACAGGCCATGGACCTTCAAGATCTGGCTCTGCTGTTGGATGAGGGCCCATTGACCGCGTGATAATGTTCTTCGGAATACCTTTGGCTTCTTCTCCAGCGAGTCCGCATTCCCATGCCAGTGAGTGATCACGAGTGAGCTGTTCAATTTGATGACCACGAATTCTGTATATGCGACTGTCTCCAATATGTCCTATGAGTGCCCCTCGCGGTACGATCGTAAGTGCACTACAAGTTGTCCCCATGCCATGGAAATCAGGAGACGTTTCTCCCTTCTTAAATATTTCACTGTTTGCTTGCTGAAAGGCGTTATAAAGGGCCTCGGGAGGCGTGGCTAAACGTGCCGTATTGTAAATCAGTGGAATGCGTTCAGCAGCCATCCGACTTGCTTCTTCCCCTGCAGCGTGGGCTCCCATGCCATCAGCAACAAGGAGAATCCAACCACGTGTTCGAAATGCCTCCAGATCCGAAGGTCTGAGACAGGCGTGAGAATCTTGATTTATAGCCCGTCGGCGGCCTACGTCCGATCGGCCGCTGAAGGAAAGGGTTGTGCCGTTTCCCAATCGTGGAAGCCTTGGAGGAATTGAAGAATTACAAAGACCAGAAATTCTAGCGAGAGACGACAGGTAGGGCGATATGTGTTGTTTTGGGGCGTTTCTGAAGTCATCTCTGGTCTGGCGGCCAGTCCTGAACGTTTCTATGGTCGCAATTATGCAATCATTTCGGATGTTTACGTTTAACGTTGCTGGACTGTTGATGCTTGTCTGCTTTGTTGGCGGCTGTGTACAGCGACGAATGACAATACGTAGTACTCCCCCTGGCGCACTTGTTTACGTTGATGATTACCAAATAGGTACGACGCCAGTGTCGACTGATTTTGTGTACTACGGCACCAGGAAAATACGACTGATCAAAGACGGATATGAGACGCTTACAGTTAGTCAGCCATTTCCTCTTCCTTGGTATCAAATATTTCCACTTGACTTTGTTACAGAGAATATTTGGCCTGGAGAGATTCGTGACGAAAGAGTCGTAGACCTTTCGATGATGCCAGCTGCTGCGACACCGCCAGAAGAAGTTGTGGGACGCGCCGAAGTAGCAAGGCTTGCAGCTGGTGGAGGCTCCTACACGTCTGTGGCAGCCCCTCAGCCAGCACCTGTACCAGCGGCACTTCCTCTGCCTCCTCCCCAGCCAATCACTCCTGTTCCTCCGCAGTCCCCAGTTCCATTGAATGGCCCGGTCTTTCCGGACATGCAAAATTCGGGAGTGCAAGCGCCAACACAGAATTCTCCCCAGCAAGGCATACCCAGTCTTGGTGTGCCATAATGCACGCATGCACGAATCGTTCTTTTCGGAAGTAAATGACCGTCCAACTCTTGATAGGCTAAAGATCACGCGTTTGCGTGAATTACTTCAAGAGATTCTTCCTCTCAACGGCTTCTACGCCAAAAAATTGGCAGATGTGCAAGCGCCGCAAGATATTTGTTCACTTGAACAAATCGAAGATTGGCCTTTTACGTCGAAAGAAGAACTTGTTGCGTCGGTTCAGGATGCAGATGAAGAGAGGCCATGTCTCCCGGGGAACCTCACCTATCCTATTGAACACTATGTGCGATACCACCAAACAAGCGGAACACATGGTCGCCCACTACCTGTATTTGATACTGCTGATGACTGGCGGTGGTGGATGGATTGTTGGCAGGATATTCTGGTTCGTAGTGGTGTTATGGAATGCGATCGCGTTTTTGTTGCATCTTCATATGGGCCATATATTGGTTTTTGGAGTGCGTTTGATGCGATAATTCATTTCGGAGCAACAGCAGTTCCAACGGGTGGACTGTCATCTCGTGCTCGATTGGAATTAATGCGCTCTGTTGGAGCCACAGTGTTGATTGCTACTCCAAGTTATGCGCTTCACTTAATTGAGGTTGCATCTGAAGTAGGTATTGATCCTTCTGCATTACCCATACGACTGATCATTGTTGCTGGAGAGCCTGGAGGATCTTCTCCAGCGATACGCACTCGACTTCATCAGGCTTGGGGTGCTGTAGTTATCGATCATGCAGGGGCAACAGAAGTGGGGCCCTGGGGTGTCGGAGATCAACAAGGACAAGGACTCCATATTCTTGAATCCTGGTTTCATCCAGAGTTTTTGTCATTGAAAAGTGGGAGCCCAGCGAGTGATGGAGAGTTGTCTGAACTCGTACTCACGACCCTTGGTCGCACTGGTGCTCCGGTGATTCGATATCGTACAGGCGATGTGGTTCGTCCTCATTGGCCAACAGCAAGTGAGACTGATGCATATCCATGGGTACAACTTGTGGGTGGTGTTGTTGGGCGAGTTGACGAGATGTTTATCGTGCGAGGTGTAAATATATTCCCACAGTCGATTGATGATATTGTTCGAAGTTTTCCTGAGATTTTGGAATATCGGCTCTCAGTTTTTAGTCAGAACAGTCTTGATGCGATGGTGTTGGAGATTGAGGATCACCTTAATGATCCTGATCGAGTGGCAATGGAACTGCAGGTTCGTCTTGGATTGAAGATCGAGGTCACTGTTGTCCCGAAAGGAAGTTTGCCTCGATTCGAGGGTAAGGGTAAAAGAATCATTCGTAAGCAGTCACATTTTCCGAGGTAAATGATCTATGGCCCGACCAGTTCCTACAGCGATTCGGCGACTAGAAAACAAATCGATTGAAGTTGAGTGGAGTGATGGAGCTTCAGGGACGATAACCCCACGTGTACTTCGGGATTCTTGCCCATGCGCATCATGCCGGGAAAAACGAGTCGTCCCACCAGATGACTCGTCCCTCAAGATTCTGAAGGCCGAGGAGACGGTTGCTCTTACCATAAAGGAGATGAAACCAGTTGGACAATATGCGTATAAAATTGAGTTTTCAGATGGTCATGATAGTGGTATCTACACGCTTGATTTTCTTAGAGAACTCATAGTGTTGCAACCGCGGCAGCATTCATAACAGAAGCAATACGTATTGCATCATGGCAAGAATCTTCACTTACGCCAGCAGCTACGAGATGACCTTCATGGTTTTTGATACACAGTTCACAGCCAGCAAGGGCAGCACACGCCAAACTCATTAATTCAAATGCTGTCTTATTCGTTGCAGGCTGTGCCATACGACTCATTCGTAGTCGTGGGGGTCGAGCGTCATAAGTCTCCTTCGATAACATATGCCGGAATCGATAATAAGTGGTATTCATTGCCATGAGTCCAGCAACTGCAGTTGCATCGGAAATAATATTTTCAGCATCCTCACCAAAATTGTCATGAATATCTGTCGTCAGAGCCGAGGCAAGTGTTTCAGAACGAATAAAGCGAGCCGAAGCAAGGGCTATTCCTAGAGCGGTTGCAGAGTCAAGGTTTTCCCCAGTCAACACGCTTGAAACATTCAGACGGATGTCTTTGAAATCATCACCCATGGAGTCTCTGAGGGTGTCGACGGAGGTCAAATTAACAGTCATAAAAGTATCTCCTGATTGGTTGAAAGGCAGATTTACGGGAAATTCTAGCAACTCGTTGAAGGTAGAGGCCCCCTCGTGCTACCTTTGGGAAATTTGTTTTTTTCGCCTCAGAACGTTGGTACACCATGCCCCGTCGTGACGACCTCCACACAATCCTTCTTATTGGCTCCGGTCCTATTGTTATTGGACAGGCATGCGAATTCGACTATTCCGGTACTCAAGCGTGTAAAGCCCTTCGTGAGGATGGCTACCGAGTCATATTGGTGAACTCAAATCCAGCCACCATTATGACTGATCCCAACACAGCCGACCGCACCTATATCGAGCCTCTTACTTGCGAGATGCTAGAAAAAGTAATTGCGGTTGAGAAGCCGGATGCAGTGCTCCCAACACTTGGCGGTCAGACGGCACTTAATTTAGCCATGGAGCTTGACCGTCGTGGGATTCTCGCAAAGTACGGCGTGGAAATGATTGGTGCAAAAGCTGATGCCATCAAGCGAGGAGAGGATCGAGAGACATTCAAAGAGACGATGCAAAAGATCGGACTCGATACATGTCGTGGACGTATCGTGAGGAGTTTGAGTGAAGCGCGTGAAGTGCTTGCCGAAATTGGTCTGCCGTCAGTTATTCGGCCGAGTTTTACGCTTGGTGGATCAGGTTCGGGTGTTGCCTTCAACCGTGAGGAGTTTGATCATAAAGTTCAGCGTGGCCTTGACCTTTCACCAGTGAGTGAGGTGCTTGTTGAGGAATCAATTCTTGGCTGGAAAGAATACGAAATGGAGGTGATGCGAGACGCTGATGATAATGCAGTTGTGATCTGTTCAATAGAAAATTTTGATCCTTGTGGTGTTCATACGGGTGATTCAATCACAGTCGCACCAGCTATGACACTTACGGATAAACAATATCAGCGAATGCGAGATGCAAGTTTTGCGGTGATAAGATCGATTGGCGTTGAGACAGGTGGTTCAAATATACAATTTGCCGTTCATCCAGACACTGGAAGAATGATTGTTATTGAGATGAATCCACGTGTGAGTCGTTCCTCAGCGCTCGCTAGTAAAGCGACCGGTTTTCCTATCGCAAAAATTGCGGCCAAACTCGCTGTAGGTTGGCGTTTGCATGAACTGCCAAATGATATCACGAGAAAAACAAAGGCGTGCTTCGAGCCAGCAATTGATTATGTCGTGGTGAAGGTGCCTCGATTTGCATTTGAGAAATTTCCTGAAGCTGACAGTAGGCTGACCACTCAAATGAAGAGTGTTGGTGAGACGATGGCAATCGGCCGAACTTTTAAGGAAGCATTTCAAAAAGCACTGCGTGGCCTTGAGGTGGGCTCGTTTGGTTTTGGTTGTGATGGAAAGGATTTATGGGGTACGTCCGCGGAGCCCTTGCTCGACGATATTCGTGCTCGAGTTGCAACACCAGACCCTGATCGGGTGTGGTATCTGCGTTATGCGATAAAGGCTGGGATGACTTTAGATGAGTTGTATCGATTGACATCGATTGATCCGTGGTTTTTGGATCAACTCTTTCAGATTGTTGAACTTGAGAATGTGATTCAAAAGTCTGGCTCACTGAAATCTGTCAGTCCATCACTCTTGCGGCAGGCAAAACAAGCCGGTTTTTCAGATCGACAACTTGCAGTACTGCTTGGCAGTTCTGAAATGGATGTTCGTGAAGAGCGTAGACGTCATAAAATTGTCGCTACGTATAAATCTGTTGATACGTGTGCTGCAGAGTTTGAGGCAGAGACTCCTTACTACTATTCGACGTGGGAAGAGGAGGATGAGACGCGTCCGAAGGATGTATCAAAGAAAAGAGTCATGATTCTTGGAGGAGGTCCAAATCGAATTGGGCAAGGAATCGAGTTTGACTATTGTTGTTGTCATGCGAGTTTTGCTCTACGCGACATGGGTTTTGAAAGTATCATGGTGAACTCCAACCCAGAGACTGTGAGTACTGATTATGACACAAGCGACATGCTGTTCTTTGAGCCACTTACGTGTGAAGATGTATTGAACATTGCAGATCGAGTACAGCCCGATGGAGTAATTGTACAACTCGGTGGACAGACTCCCTTGAATCTTGCAAGAGCGCTTCATGCTGCAGGTCTTCCCATCATTGGTACAACCGTTGACACCATTGAGATGGCAGAAGATCGTGAGAAGTTTCGTGAGCTCCTTGAGCGTTTGAAGCTAAAGCAACCAGCAAGTGGTATTGCGCGCACTCTTGAGCAGGCTCGTCGTGAGGTATCAAGAATTGGATTTCCGTCACTTGTGCGTCCAAGTTTTGTTCTGGGTGGTCGTGCCATGGAGATTTGTTATGACCAGGTTCAATTTGAGCGATATGTGGCTGAGGCTTTTGCTGTAGCCCAAGGTCAACCGGTCTTAATCGATCGATTTCTTGAAGATGCTATTGAAGTAGATGTCGACTGTATTTGTGATGGAAACGATGTCATCGTGGCTGGAGTAATGGAGCACATTGAAGAGGCCGGAGTTCATTCAGGTGATTCTGCGTGTTGTATTCCTCCGCACAGTCTCTCCACAGAAATCATTTCTGAGATAAAGAAGGCTGCTATTGAAATGGCCAGATCTCTGGGTGTGATTGGTTTGATGAATGTTCAATTTGCTGTGAAGAAGGAAAATGGTGAGCCAACCCTTTATGTGATTGAAGTGAATCCTCGTGCAAGTCGAACAGTACCGTTTGTGGCAAAAGCAACTGGATTACCAGCAGCGAAAGTAGCAGTAAAAGTTATGGCTGGTGTAACTCTGTCTGAGCAAGGTGTTACCGAAGATCCGATTCCGGCACATATGAGTGTTAAGGAAAGTGTTTTTCCTTTTGTGAAGTTTGCAGGAGTTGATATCGCCTTAGGTCCAGAGATGAGAAGTACAGGTGAAGTGATGGGTATCAGTGAGCACTTCAGTATTGCATTTGCTAAGAGTCAGATAGCTGCCGGAATTCTGTTGCCAGAAAATGGTC
>JBDOMS010000610.1:0-15049 GCA_039831735.1 Pirellulales bacterium | reverse complement strand
GATGCCAGGATGATTCACAATGGCTGAACCGGCAGTAGGTCCAAAGCCCGGTACAACATTAATCACACCATCAGGGATGCCAGCTTTTTGTGCAAGACGAGCAAGACGCAAGCACGTCAGTGGTGTCTGCTCTGCTGGTTTCATAACAACCGTACAACCGGCCGCCAAGGCTGGACCCCATTTCCATGCCACCATCAGGATTGGAAAATTCCAGGGAATTATTTGTCCGGCAACACCAACTGGTTCACGGCGCGTATAGCAAAAGTAGTTTCCGTTGATTGGTATGGTTTGACCATGAATTTTATCAGCCCATCCCGCGTAGTACCGCAAACACTGAAGGGCAAGCGGAATATCCACATGTCGTGAATCGGCGAAAGGCTTCCCATTGTCGAGTGTTTCAAGTGATGCGAGTTCGTCAATTTCTTCCTCAATCAATTCACACAACCGTAACATCAAACGTCCACGCTCACGGGCATCCATCCGTGGCCATGGCCCTTCATCAAACGCACGACGAGCTGCATGGACTGCAACTTCAACATCTGCAGCATCTCCCTCAGCAACCTGCGCAATCACCTCCTCAGTTGCTGGATTGAGTGTCTCAAAGGTTTTTCCACTTTTTGATGGCACCCATTGGCCGTCGATCAAAAGCTGTGTCTGACGGATTTGAGGTGTACGGATTGGCTGTGGGAGTGTTGCATGAGTCATAAAAACACGGGACTTTCGTACGAAGTGCAATGAAATTTGGTTTTTAGTTGCCTCGAGAATCGTACCTGCGGTAGCATCTGTTTCGCAAGGATTGTTTCGATGCCGTAGGGTGCGGCGTCTCAAGATCGATGATTGGCATCAGCAAAACCAACGCTCGTGTCAGAACATCAAGATATTTCAGGAGTTTCTTCAATGCGTTCAGTGAGTTTTGTGATGGCAGCAGTGGCCGTTCTTGGATTAGCCACCATAGCGTCTGCCGAAGTGAAAAGTGGTCCTCAAGTAGGTGATTCGGTAGGAGCATTTATTGTGACAAAAGTTACAGGAAATGCTGATGACGGTGTTGCCGACGGCAAGTCCCTCTGTTATCGATGCAAAATGGGACAGCGTCCCGTTGTGATGGTATTTGCCCGATCTGCAGATGAGAAGCTTGCCAAGCTCCTCAAGAAAATTGAGGAAGAGGTTGAAGAACATCAATCTGAGAAACTGGTCAGTTTCGTGAACATGATTGGCCCTGATTCTGAAAGCATGAAGAAGGCAGCATCTGACTTTGTCAGCAAGCATGACCTCAAGAAGATTGCATTTGTGGTTCCGAGTGACAATGAAAACGGGCCACCAAATTTCAATATTTCTCCAGAGGCCGACCTTACCGTTGTGTGCTACAAAGCCAGCAAGGTTGAGGCAAACCATGCTGTTCCAAAGGGTGGTTTGACCGACGATAAGATTGAAGCCATTGTTGAAGCTTCATGTAGTTTGGTCGAGTAATCTCATCTGAGACAACATGTTTTGACAGCGGCCTGGGTGATCTTTCCTAGGCCGCTGTTTTTTTTGCGAGATCGCCCCATGTCTTCTCTTTTCCATCGGATCAAGAGACTCTTCATCACGCCGTACGAGCCAGATTCGGAGTTTCGCACCTTCATGGACCGAGCAGTGGTGCAAGAAGATGACTCCGCGAGTGTCACCGCTGCTGTTCTCACTGCAAAAGAAAGCCGAAGGTTCTTTGGTGCAGATTTAGCTCATCGAGGGATTCAGCCGGTCTTTCTCACGATTGAAAATCGGTCTCCACAAACGCTTCGATTACAGCTGGTCAACATAGACCCACGATATTTCACAGCAATGGAGGCGGCCGCTGTCACTCACTTTTCGATGGGCAAACGCCTGAGTGCGTTCGGTGCAATGTCCTGGTTTTTTCTGCCACTCGTGTGGTTGATCCCCTTCAAAATAATCACAGCGCACTGGGCAAACCAGCGCATGGATGCATTCTTTCGTGACAAAGGATTTCGCATTGGAGGCATCCGACCAAATGAAACGGTTTCGGGGTTTGTATTCACAACACTCGATCTCGGAACCAAGACACTTCGCATTCGGTTGGCGTCAGTTGGTGATCTCAGGCAGACCGTCGACCGCCTTATGCATGCTGGAAGCATTCGCAACGTTTCAACAGCACCCGCTGCCTCATCTGTCGACATGCTGTTTACGATACCTGTTCCTGGCATTGACGCCGACTATCTCGACAGAGACTTTACCACTATTCGATCCAAACATGATATTCAGCCATGTTCCATCGATGAACTTTCAAACAACCTTTACAACCTTCCATCTGCCACATCCAACGGTAAAGGAACAGGACATGGGGATCCTGTGAATCTTGTTGTTATTGGGAGTCTACAGACAATCTTAAGTGCCTTTACTGCTCGCTGGGATGAGAGTGAAACTATTTCCCTCAAGACATGCTGGAAAACAGCAAAAGCTTTTCTGCTTGGAAAAAACTACCGCTATTCTCCCGTGAGCCCTCTGTATCTCTTTGGGCGTCCCCAAGACATTGCCCTTCAACGCACACGCCATTCAATTAATGAGCGGATTCATCTGCGACTTTGGATGACCCCGATGGAATTTCTTGGAGAGCCGGTGTGGGCCGGGCAGGTCAGTCGTGACATTGGCGTGCGATTCACAACCAAGACCTGGAACCTGACGACGCATCGCATCGATCCGAATGTTGATGAATCACGTGATTACTGTATTGAGGACCTGACACAAGCAGGGCGGGTTATTGCTGCAGGATACGTACATGGTGTTGGGCAGTGTGATCGAACCGAACCAAAGAGAAATCTTACAGGAGATCCTTATTTCACTGATGGAAAACGGGCGGTGATTGTGATTTCCCACACACACGCCGAGCAGTGATGACCACCATAAGTTCCGAAGTTTTTCTTCTCCGGCTGACGTGCCACTCCACGCGAGGTATAGTTCTGAAAACAAGGGCGGCGTAGCTCAGTTGGTTAGAGCACAGGCTTCATAAGCCTGGTGTCGCCGGTTCAAGTCCGGCCGCCGCTATTCTCTTTTTCTGCGTGTACTGGCAGGCATTCATGGCTTTCCGGCTGACCCCCGCCCTATCTCTCCTGGTTCGCGTTGCTTCTTTCTTTTCACTGGCTCGCTCAAACTGTCGTTCATGCCTCGCGCACGACGTTCTTTGGTGCACGATAGAGATCTTTGATTGAGCCTTGAGACATTGCCAAAGAAAGCCGAAACAAAAAGTATTCTGTCTGAACAAGATAAGTGTGGACTGGGTGTGGTTCTACTTGCGGTAGTTGATGCATGGCGTGGCTTCACAACACAATCAGCACTGCCATACTTGGGATCAGTGCATCTCTCTTCTGCCTCATTACATGTACGTGCTGCCACGCTGAAGAAGAGTTCACAACATTCGGAACAGTGATTCCATCCAAAGGAGAGAAAAAGAAATTTCCAAGACGGTACCAATTAGGCAACGGCACCACGTTTCGACTCCGTGGACGTATTGACACTGACTCACTGTGGTCAATCCAAGACTCCCTCAACACCACAACATTTGGTGACCTCGGAAATGTCGTAGGACTCCGACGGGCTCGTATCGGCGGCCAAGGCTACTTGGGATTAGATAATCGTTATATCTTCGAAATTGATTTGGCATCAGGCACTGTGGTTCCACGAGATATTTTTATTGGTTCTCGCAAATACAACGGACAACCTGAATGGAGACTGGGACATTATCGTGAACCATTTAGCCTTGAAGGTGGCACGAGCGCAAACTTCTATGCGTTCATGGAACGATCTCCCGTCAATGATCTTGATCCGGCAAGAAGTTGGGGACTCTCACTATTTAATGACCATATAGACGATATCACTACCTTCGCGACCGGTTTATTCCATGATGGAATTGGACAGGCAAGTTTTGAAGGTGGTGATGGCGCTGCGGTTGGCCTGACAAGCCGGTTGACAGCATCTCCTATTCTCGAAAACGATGGTGAACAGGTTCTCCATTTCGGTCTGGTTTTGTCAGAAAGGCTACCTGAAAATGGTGTTGTTGTTCTGAATCAACTCAACAACTCACCTTTATTGGAATTTACAGACTCAACAACGTCTCCCTTTGTGCCAACCATTCGGATTCCCGCAAGCTACCAACAACTTTTCAATCTTCAGTGTGCCCGTGTGTGGGGTCCTTTATGGACTCAGGCAGAGTGGTACGGAACGCTTATTCCTCAGCATCGAGGATCACTTCTTTTTTTTCACGGGTATTACGTCAGTGCTGGCTATTTTCTCACTGGCGAGCATAGAAAATATCAGAAGGATGACGGTGTCTTTGGTCCACTCAAGCTCAATCGGCCGATGGTACGAGGCTACTATCCTCATGGAAGGAAATATGGTCGTGGTGGATGGGAACTTGTCGCCCGCTATGCCTACCTTGACTACTTCGATCCGAATACACCACTCAGTCCAACTGGAACCACGTCTGGAATCAAGCTTGGACAGGCGACGTTTGGACTGAATTGGTATCTCGCTGACCGCCTACGCATTCTCTTCAATTACAATTATGCCGTTCCGACGGAGCCAAACACTGGAACAAGCACTGCGAGTGTGTTTGGAACACGTCTGAATGTCCATTGGTAGGAAGCCCATCTACTTCTGCCGGGGCTTCCTCGGTGATGGCACGCGGATTTGAGGTTCAACAAGACCGTCATCCGGTTGATTCCATAAACGGTACGGATCATCAAGACGCCGCATCTCCTCTAAAAGCAACGATTCCATCTCTGCGAGCGTTTCTGCATACTCATCCTCATTTGCGAGGTTTCGCTGACGCTGAGTCGGTGATGTGCCAACCATTTTCCTCACCCCTGATGCGTGATGTTGCACAAGGAACTCATGTTCATTCTCTGAAAGATTAAACAATTGCGTTTCTTGGACCCCGTCTTTGGGAGAATCATATTTAATCAGCTTCCAATCACCTTTCCGAAGTGACCGAATGCCAGGTTTTGCACCCCCGCAATAGGCTCCATAAAGCACGTCTCGAACGCTCTCTTTTTTCCCTTCAAGCACTGGCTTGAAACTGATACCTTCGTTCGTCTGTGGCACGTGTACACCAGTTAGGTCACAAAGTGTCGCAAGCACATCGAATAGATAGACATTACCGTCCACCCGAGTATTCGCCTTGATGCCAGGACCTTTTACGATAAGCGGGACTCGCCATGTATGTTCGTAGAGATTCTGCTTCCCCTGCAATCCATGCCTGCCAATCGCCATGCCATGATCAGCTGTATAGAAAACAATCGTTTTGTCGAGCTCACCCATCGACTGCAATTGGTCGAGTACGCGCTGAATCTGGATGTCAATGTTTTCACTACATGCGAATTCACGCCCCAGCTCATTTCTGATTGTCTGCTCATCACGATGTTTCCATACACCACTCACCGCAACTTCATCACGAACCGTCATATGGGTGTTATTGAATGGATGTGCCGGCAAATAATTCGGCGGCAACGGTGGCTGCAGAGCGTTTGCTGGGGGAACGGATGTTTTATCTGTATGGTTGGTCGCCCCGTACTTTGACAGCAGTTCTGGCCGACCATCCCGAGTATCATGAGGGTGAGAAAAACCAAAATAAATCAGAAACGGGTCTGTATCTGAAGAAGCCTGTCGCTGTTGGAGGTAATCAAGAACCTGATTCGCATGCCACGTGCTTCCTTTTTCATCACTGGCGCCACGCCGAGTTCCATCGCGCCGTACTGCAAAGAGCTCGTTAGCAGCCTCATAACTGTTACCGTTCTTACATGTTCGCATCGTATCGTATCCAGCTCGGTTGAATATGGCTGGCAACGTGTGCTGATGAAGATCTGGCGGCACCAACTCTGGATTAGAGATATGAGGATTATTCACTCGTCCAGGCTTGTTTGGGATATGCCAAAGTGTTCGTCCAGACATGATCATATGGCGTGACGGCGTACAGACTCCGCCAGTCCATGCCCCCATATGATAGGCAGCATCAAAGACCATGCCTTCTGATGCAAGTTTACTTATCGCTGGAGTCTGCAGGTTCGACGATGGATTGTAGACCTGCAAATCGAATGGTGATTGATCATCAACAACAATAAACAAGATGTTCAAGCGTTCTCGATTTGCACCATGAATTACTCCACAAATCGAACTCACCAGGAGCACCAAGATACACCCTGTTTTCAACGTGGCGAGGCATGATCGTACGACAAGCATGTTCTGACTCCTATGAACCTGTGTTTAGCGAGACACGTTAATCATTTCCTGCATACCTATCATTGATGCAATCGAATATGTGTCATCATACACGTCTTCTCACAAACATTGTTTTCCAATCATCGCAGACAAGCATGGGAATGGACCGGAAGACTCTTGCCTTAATGTGAATTGGATTTATTCCGTTTGTATCTTGAGTGTGTAAGCATACTTGCCTGGCGGCGTCTGCGGCACAAAAACCTCCAAGAAATCTTTTTTCTGCTGCCACCTGAGACTTTGGCCATCACCAAGAAGATGAATGGACTTCACGTTTTCTTCAGATCCTTGCTGCAAGGAATGAATTTTCAAAATACCGTCCTCGGGCCACGCCAAGGCGATGGCATAAATGACGTCATCTTTTTGGGTGAAACGAATATCTTGGGGAGTAAAGTCCTTCCGCCAGTCCCATTGTTCTTTTTCTTCTCCCTTGTTGTTACGCTTCAAACCACGCGTCACGGTCGGACCTTCGGCATGAATTCTCCACGGTCGAGTACTGTAAATCGCTTCTCCATTCAATCGCATCCACTCGCCCATGTTCTGCATGATTTCTCGCTCTTCACGAGGAATGGAACCATCGCCCTTCGGGGTCAGGGATAAAAGAAACACTCCTCCTCGGCTGACAACATCTACCAGACTTCGAATATGGTAGTCAGCCTTATCCTTGTAACGCTTGTTGTTGACATAACTCCATGGATACGCAATCGCTCGATCAATGAGAAACCATGGACCCACATCTATTGGCATGTCTCTCCCATTTTCATAGCACTTCAAACCAAATTGCATTGGAAAATTGAATTCTCCTCCATGTTTGTTGCAGACAGTCACCTGTTGGCCATACGCACTCGCCTGATTGAAGTACCTCGCAATGACATCAAGTACGAACGATTCAGGAGGATGCTCTCCTCGCATAGACGTGCGAAGACCATCAAACCAAATCATATCGGGCTTATACGTATCAATGACTTCTGAAATTTTTGCTTTCCATTCATCTGAGAATTCTTGCGCAGTCCCGGTCCACTGATTCCAGTAAAAATCCTTGTATTGAGGATCAAATACATCCCAGGTTTCTCGCATCTGCGCAGTAATATCATCTTCTTTCATACCGCCTGTGCAGTACCCAAAACTGCGACCATGGTGGAATGTTGCCAGGAGTTTCATGTCCTCATAGCGACGGACGGCTGCAGCAATTTCACCATAAACATCTCGCTTCGGCCCCATCGCTGCAGCATTCCAACGACTGACCTGACTGTCCCACAAGAGAAAACTATCATGGTGAACAACACAGATTCCACCAAACTTTGCACCGGCCTCATGCATCAAGCCAACCCAATCATCAGCATTAAATTGTTTGGCGGTAAATTGTGGAATGAAATCTTTATATCCGAAAGACTCCAATGGACCGTACTTTTGGGTGTGGTAAGAATACACCCCTTTTTCATCTTTCCGTGACCCCTCATACAGATTACGGACATAATCCGGCCCACCATGTGCGGGGACAGAATAGATGCCCCAGTGAGTATAGATACCAAACTTGGCATCCTTGACCCATTCAGGAAGCGCATGCGTGGAAAGTGATTCCCATGTCGGGGCATATCCATCCGCTCCCAGAAGTGACGCATCGGAGGACCCGAGCAGAACAAGAAGAAAAAAAATGGATTGTATTCGACGCTGCATAAAAAACATCCTTTTGAACATAGCCATTCGCTTCCAAAGACTTCAGCTAATGCTTGTCATTGGTAAACTCAGCAAAGGTCCCGGGAACATCTGTAACGGCTCTAGAGAGCAGTTGTTTCATTTGTTGAACTCGATCATGTTGACTTGGATCTGCATACAGATTGTGTCTCTCGAATGGATCATGAATAACGTTGTACACTTGATCAGTTTCATAGTAATGCGGATAGAAATCCTTTGCCGGCCCCTCAGAACCACGACCACCGGGGCGATCTGCCAGATGCGTGTAAGGCAAAGGAGGATTAGGATTTAGGGTGGGTGGCAAGCGAAACGCAAGATACTTCCATCCATCTTTCAGGACCGCCCTCGTCGCACCGATTTCAAAAAAAAGATAGTCGTGTATCTCTTCAGAATGACCGTTCAGCACCGACACAAAACTTTTCCCATCAACACGATGTTGCTTGTCTTTTGGAACTCGGCACAGCTCCATAATGGTTGGAGCAAAATCAATATTTGAAATATTGATGCTCGACCTCTTTCCCTCCTGAAAATATTTTGGCGACCACACAAGGCTCACCGATCGAATCCCTCCCTGGTACAGTGACCCCTTCCCACTTTCAACTCCGTGATCATCAAAGAGAAACACGATCGTATTGTGAAGCGCACCGAGTGATGCAAGCTTATCTAGCACTGCCCCTATTCCATCATCAAGCCAGAGTACATCGCTGGCTGTCGGTTGCTCAGAAAGCCCTGCTTCCTGAACACGCTTAGGAATAGTGGATCGTGCCGGCTGAACATGGAGTGGCTTCTCGAGAAGTCCAGCAGGCGTTGCCAACGGATCTCCCGTATACTTTTTGTAGCGAGGGCCGGGGCCATGGTTCAGCGTCGTCGCCATGTATAAAAAAAATGGATCATCTTTCTCGTGACGATGCCATTGATCCAGAAAGGCAATGGCCCCACTTGTAATCCAATCCATATTATGAAATTCGAGTGCTTTGCACGTGTGTCCTGGCAGGTTGCCTTGATACAGACTGGCAGCAAAGTCAAACCCACACGCCTGGAAGGCCTCAATGAGTTGCTGCTGCTTTCTACGATAAAAGTCCGCAACAACCGGGTCTGTCGGATCAGCGTCATCAGGAAGACTGCCATCGCGAGATATCCCCTCAACCTTAATGACATGATTTTTTCCAACAGCTCCGGTGAAATACCCAACGTCTTTGAGTGTTCGAGCCAGATTTGGAGTCTCTGGATCGATGTGACAGTTCCAGGTGATGTTCACCTGACCATTGGACTGACTCGTTTTCTGAAAGCTAGACGAATGGCTGGCATAACGACCGGTAAGCACCGTATACCGTGATGGAGTACAGACAGGACTTGAGACATATTGATTTGGAAAGACCACACCTTCCTCTGCAAGTCGATCAATATTGGGACTTAGATTCCTTGGCCTCCCCTGCTCATCTCGACCTTCTGGAAGAAAATTGAATTCACGTCTCTCCTGATCGTCTGTAATAATAAAGAGAATATTGGGTCGTTCATTGTTCACTTTCTTCCCAAAACATTGCTCACTGACGTTCCATAGGCAGCCAAACATAAGCACTCGGATCACTATCCGCGCACATTGACTGAGGTGTTTCATAGATGTGATGTCGGGAGAGCGATCATTTTTATGAAGCGAGACGGTGGCATAGGTCATGATGGTGGCGTCCGGTTTTTCTTTTTTCGCTGATCTTTCTCAAAAAATGATGAGAGATCAAACTCTTTTTTCTGAGTTTTGCCCGGAGTGCTTCTTCCTTTCTCAAGGTATTCCTGTATCAAACCTGCAAGTTGGGTTGCGATGGCAGGCTGAGCGTCAAAGCAATCTTTCGTTTCACCGATGTCATGCTCGAGATTATAAAGTTCACGTTTCCCACTACGATGAAAAATGAGTTTCCATGGACCACGGCGAATTGCCAACCCACCTGGAGCTTGATGAACAGTTGCTTCACGCAATGCCTCATCCTGTTGCGAAAGCAATGCAGGGAGCATGCTGACACTGTCCTCCGCAGCATCATCTGGCAGTTTTACATTGAGAATATCTGCACACGTCGCAAAAAGATCATTGAGACAGATTGTTTCACCATTGACTGCATTGGGCGAAATCTTCCCCGGCCAACGGGCAACAAACGGCTCGCGATGCCCCCCTTCATAGATACTGCTCTTTGACTCACGGAGAGGCGGATAGGGACGCTTTGCAGCACCGTTATCGCCCGTGGCGATGATGAGTGTGTTGTTTGCAAGCCCGGTTCTATCCAGCGTCTCAAGAATCTGGCCTAACATGGCATCACCTTGAAACACCCAGTCGCCATACCGGCTCTCTTTCCCCGACACACCACCCTGCCCAACGAATTCAGGCGCCGGAACAATTGGCGAATGAGGTGGACACAGAGGAAGATAGAGAAAAAACGGCAATTGCTCTTTCGATCGCTGTTCGAGATACGTAACAGCCTGCCTTATCATCAGTGGCTGATTTTCAACAGCCTCCACATGTGCCACTACCCTGTCCTGTTCAATGATTGAGCCAATGTTTCGCGCGTGTGTAAATCCATAAAAGTAATCAAAGCCAACCGCAGCAGGACCATCTGTGAGTTTTGCACCAATGGGAAGTTGTTTTTCCGTGCCGGGTTTTCCATCAACCCAATTCATACCAAGATGCCATTTCCCAATACACGCCGTGTGGTACCCATGTTGCTTGAGGAATGAGGCGACGGTAAGCCGTTGCTGCGGAATAATGGGTGGCGAATATGTCTTCAATACTCCGAATTGACCGATCCGACATGGATATCGCCCAGTCAGCACACCGTATCGTGTCGGTGTACAGTTAGCTGCAGCAGAGTGCGCATCAGTAAATCTCATGCCCTCCTGAGCAAGTCGATCAATATGTGGCGTCCTAAACATGCTTTCAGCACGATAGCTGGTCGGTTGACCAAAGCCCATGTCATCGAAAAGCACAAACACAATATTGGGTGTGCCAAGATCATTGGGAGTACCAGAATCGTTATGAGCGAATGCATCACCCACAACCATCATGTACAGAAGACTGACCATACAGACATATCTATCCATCTCAATAAAGCCTCTGTTTCCAAAAAAATAGGGCGGGCCCATCACAATGACTTCTTACTCTTTGCCAAGCAAACGAATGCACTGCTTGTGCAATGCAAACGCAGCTGTGTGCTGTGTCTCCTCAGCAGTACGGTCCTATTGTAACCAACATATCTTTTCTATTTTGGTTCATTGCCCAGAAGATCTCTCAGAAGGTTATGTTTTGAAAGGCTGCAAGGCCCCGCACCTCACTTGGCTGACCGACCCTATCACAGCAACTGAAAACAATACTGATTTCCTCATGGCGCCTGATCGCCCCTGCTGCTGGTCCGTGTACCGTCGCTGATAAAGTGTCTTTCTTTCGCCACGAATGACTTCCATGTCGTGTCGATAACACTGGATGATACTTGCCCGCTGTGAATCCAAAGACCGTACGAGAGGGACAGCGATCCTCCTTTTTGAATCACGATGGGCTTACCCAACGACAGACATGCTCCCATCCAGCCATCATCACGCACATGAAAAGCCACAGGGTGGCCTGGATTGATTGGGTGATCAAAGAGCGTAACGCCCTCGATCACTCCATTTTTTACAGGGCCTGAATAATCAACCCACCGGCAGCGTTTTCGAAAACATTCTTTTTCATCAACGCCACCCTCAGAGTTTCGTATGGTTCCGCCTCCATCATGCACTCCAATCGAACGTCGCATACGTACACCCACCAGACCGAAAGGCGTGGCACCGAGGGTCACAGCCTGAAGGTGCGCTGTAAGCTCCGTCTCAATCACCAGTAGCCAGTCTGGCAAGTGTGTGGATGCATGCTCTGCCACCACACCAGGAAACACCGTCATCACTCTTTTTTCCATGAGGAGTTTTTGTTCTCCGGGTGTTTGCCATACGCAGTGAAGTTCCACACTGGCCTCTGCGTCTGCGTCCTCAAGACGGTGAATCACACAATTCGTAATCACACCACCGGAGTCCGCCCAAAATGTTTCATCATTCACCTGATGATGTGAAAGCCACACGGAGTTGTGATGGCTATGCGAAACAGGGTCGTGGGGATGGCCCATACGAGTAAGAGAAAGACCTGACGGCCCGTTAAGAGGATAGATAAATGGTCGCCTGAGACCTTTTCCGGCATGAAGGCGGCACAGCTCATCACCACCATATTCAAAGGCAACCTCACCCCGAGGTAGTGGCACTGCCTGCATGTGAGGCACTGGCTTTGGTGTCCCAGCGTCACACTCCCACGCATATGTCACCCCCCAAACAACAAATACCATTACGAGCATCCTGTATCGCAGGCCACGTGTGAGATTCATACATCACTCCTTCAGGAACAACACCACGGCATGTTTGCTTGCATCATGCATCATGCATGATCATGCATGAAAAAGACTTTCGTAGTGTTTCGATCGAGCGTAGATGCCGCCACTTTGCCGAAAAAAATCAGCATCAAGGTCAAAAAAACCATTGCGAATGTGCTGCCACGAAGCATGGTGTACGGGATGATACGATTGCATCTGCTTCCAATGGGCATAATTCTGCTGCCCATTTGTCTCAAGCACGCCCACGCGCAAGCCCGGTAATGGTTGCATGCGAGCGGCAAGATTCTTATGCCAATCAACTAATATTGGATTCACCGTCAGATCAGCACAAAAACATGGAAGGTTTCGTTCAGTGGCTGCGGAAAGAATCTTGAGGGTCATACTGAGTGTTTTCGCAATTCCCTTGACTGCCACCGCACCATACCCCATGTCTGCGCGACGATGGACATCGTCAGACGTATGCGCACTTTCGTCAGCAGCAACTCGAACACCCAGATCCGAAACATCTATGTCCTGATGCTCTGGAAACGGCTCTTCGACCAAAATGATTTGATCAAATGCACCTATTTTTTTTGCATAATCAAGAAACTGACAGAAGGTTTCCTTTTTCTCGTATCGTCCATTGGCATCAAAGTAATATGGAATGCGACCATCATCCGTGAATGGGGTTTCTCTCATGCCAATGGCTTTGTGAATAGCTGCAAGACGCTGCATATCCTGTTCTACCATTTGCTTTTGTGAACCAGGCTGGCCGATCTTGATCTTCAGAAAAAAGTGTCCGTCATCGACAAGCTGAATAACCTCGTCAATTGTCACTCCATACGAGATGAGTGGCACGACGGCAAGCTTTGATTGTGGAAACGAAAGGGCAGGCTGATAGCGTGCTGGAATCATGTCATCAAACTGCTCACGATTATATTCACGTGCATAGAGCAGCCATGCAGCATGATCCATCGGTACAAGCGCATTGAGGACAAATGTTTTTCGCAATTCCGAATTCTTGGTGATTGCTTGTCCATAGCGGTACACCTCAGGTAAAACGTGCTCTAACCAGTCGATAGGAGTCTTGTATGAAATATCTTGTCCAATGTTGAGGGCATACTCCAATAATGCAAACATGAGGCTGTTCCCTCCTGCTTCGGAGTGTGCATTGAAGATGGACGCATCTGACCAAAGGACACTCTGGGTTCCAAGCCCGACGGCTGTGGTACCAGAGGAACCCTGAACGTATGCAAGTGACTGCCAGAGTTCTGTCAGGTAGCCTCCCTTAAAGCCAAAGGGCTGTCGCAGTTTTTCTCGTTCAAAGGTCGCGCTGACTCGCTGTACACGCACGGACTGCGGAGGGTGCTCTGCCTGAATCAAACGACTACAACCCGCAGAAGTTAATGCTGTAACAACCTGTCTTCGCGTAAGTGTGGCCATTGGTTTTCCACCCCATTTCCCTTTGATTGTTCTGACTCTGATTGTCTCAGATAAACGAGTGTGATCAGGACAATGACCCTAGAATACGCTGATCTTGCTATGCAAAAAGCGCAAAAACATCACTGTCCTTTCGCATTCCATATGATTTAGAGAGAAAAAACATTCGCTTCGGAAGACGCACGCATGTTTTCTGGTTGAATTATCCTCTAGAAATGAGCTATTATAAACCGTGGCCCGAGGGGAACATTTCTACGATATTTGAATTTCCCGTTGAGCCGTTCATCCTAATATTTTTTATTTTTTGCTCTGAGGAGAGTTGACATGACTTCCACTTCCGTTCGCAGGACTCAGTTTCTGAGTCGTCGTGCGTTCACCCTTGTCGAATTACTTGTGGTGATTGCCATCATTGGTGTTCTGATCGGCCTTCTTCTACCGGCCGTGCAATCAGCCCGTGAAGCGGCTCGCCGGAGCGCCTGTACGAATAACATGAAACAACTTGGTATTGCCAACCACAATTTCATCGATGCCAACCAACGATTTACAGCTCCTGTGTTCTGGCGACAGAGAGGTGGGCCAGGTAAAGAACGAGGTGGGCCAATTGTGCATCTTCTCCCGTTTTTTGAAAATGGTGCCTTGTATGATGAAATTCCAGACCTCAAGACGACAACACAGCATGTTCGTGATCAGATTATTCCGTCATCTGGCCTTCCACTACGTCGTAATTATGTGAGTGGCCTCAGTTGTCCTTCAGACGATGTTGATGGACTTGTCGATAGCGGCATGAGCGCCTCAAACCATTGCTTTGATGGATATCGCTTTTCCGGTGGACCAATCTCCATGTCTGGTAGCGGGAATCCTGCCTGCAAGTGTAGTGTGAACTACAATTCATTCCGGCCCAAGCTGCCGGGTGAAAAAAATAATCAGTACCTCGCACGGTTTCATGAGGGAAAAAACCCAACATTCGGTCAAACTGTTGGAGGCAATCTTAGGAAGGCAAGCCCACCGGGATGCATGCACCGCAATGGACTCGTAGATAACTGGAATAATCAGGGCGAGACCAAAGAGCTTGGAGTTGTGCGGCTTGGCCAGTGTTCGGATGGTCTCTCAAACTTGATTCTCATGGGAGAGTCTCGCATGGAATGTTCACATCAGACCCGAACAAGTTTTGCCCATGGCAGTGACTGTGACCGGCTCAGCACGATGATCCCAATCAATTACGACTCGTGTTACTACGGCACCACTGCTGCAGGCTCACTCGCCGCAGCCCAGGCGGAGGGCCG
>JBDOMS010000585.1:0-3359 GCA_039831735.1 Pirellulales bacterium | reverse complement strand
ATCTGCGACTTCATAATCATTCCTGCCACATGCTTCATATTGTCACCGCTGGCAAGCAATTCACGTGCAAGATACTCCAATAACACTGGATGCGAGGCAGTCGAATCGGTCCAATCACTGGCATCTGGCATCAAACCGATACCCATCAAACGCTGCCACAGACGATTGACGAGAACCTCTCGAAAACGAATGTTTTCCGGAGCGGTAATCACTCGAGCCAGTTGTACGCGAGAGTCTTCAAGAGTGTCGTTGATTCGAGCAAACTCCTGAAACGGCCACTGTGGCTGTATGCTCTCACCCGGCTTGAGAGAAACATCCACAATCATTTCTTCCAATTCTTCTTCTGTCGCCGGAATACTGCTCGATGCAGGCACCGTAAGTGGCTTCCGATCAAGCATAGCTGCAATCGAGAACAGATCTGACTGCTGAAATGGATGATTTGGAGCGTCATGACACCGCGCACATTTCATTTCAACACCCAGAAACGCCGTTCCAATCACATGGGCTTTTGCAGCCATGGGCACATCATTTTCTGATGCCATGCCAAATCCCGCAGGACCACCAAGATATTGACTCCCCTCCATAAGAATCAGGTTGGTCACAAAGCGATCCATACCCCAGTTATCGATCAAGGCATCATGAATGTACCAGCGAAAAGGCCCTGTGTTATTCAGTTTGGGTTTGGTAAGCGCAGGGTTTTCTGCCAGAACGTCCATCCAATAGGGCGTCCAGTGATCTGCCCATTCATCGGATTGAAGAAACGCATCAATCACTGCATCACGATCGAGTATTTTCTGAGGGAGTGAAACGCGGCCAAAATGCTCGAGTTCCTCCATTGTTGGAATGCGACCGGTCGTATCGAGTGCGACACGTCTCAAAAATGCATCATCATGCATGAGGGGCATCAGCGTATCGCCGTCTGACTCGACATGACTCTGAATGAGACGATCGATGACCGTGCCGTTTGATACGTCATCGGATCCAACAGCCAACGGACTCAATGTATCAGCATGTTTCGCTGCGACCCGATGACGATTCTCCCAATACGTATCCTCAGCCTCATCAAGAGCATTCCTTGCACTGCAATTCCACTCTTGCACAACAGCATTTTCATGATCCAGTACCGTCTGCCATTGACGATCGTCTGGCATCCAATCTGCACCAAGTACCCTAAAGCCTTTGTCAGGAGGAGCGACAGCAACCAGAAACTCACCAAGTTGATGGACTCGTCCGTCACCCCCAAGGAGACGATACGCCTCAAAACGATGAGGCTTGCCGTCCGACTCAAATACAACGACTGTGTCCGTATGCGCTCCAGTTTGTTGGACCACTCCGCTTGGAGCAGCTTGGAGTTGATACACCTTTCCATGGGCTGAACCACTGAGTTTTTGGGCCGTCTTCTGCTCAGCGATCAATGTATCATCAAGATACACCCTCGCTGCATCCAGACTTCGAAGAAGTAATCGGCACTGTCCCTGAGGAAATGTTGCTGTTGTTACAAGACGAACCATGGATGCACCTGGACGAGCATCGATGACACCACGCTTGTGATAGCGATTGGGAAGTCGTGTCAGGGCAAAGCCGTTGCTCTCAAAGAGAGGCTCCGAGTAAGTCGACTGTGCAAACCAGCTTCTCATTGGTAGATCTGAAATCACCACATGTGTTTTCCCTTGCTCCAAAGGAATGCCTGGTGAGGGCCATGGCAAGCGTGGACGTTGGGTATCTACCCAAGCGGTTCGTTCCTTGATGAATTGCGTTGGCAACGCACCACGATAAATGACAAGACCATCGATAAGCCCGGGAAACACGTGGTTGGTCCCATAGGACCCACCAATCCAGAGATCATCGTCATCATTCACGGGCGGAGCATCTGAATTCCCCTCCATATCCCAAGTCCCGTGCGTCCGATGGCCGTCGATATAGCCAACAGCATCAGCACCAGTTCCGAAAGTATAGATCACAGCGACATGGTGCCAGCGGCCATCAACAGGAACATCGTTCTTGCTTGTCCAACGATGTGGACGCTGGGCATTCTGTTTGAGTGCATCCATCCACAGGAAGGACAGATGTGTCTTTCCATTCCCAGTGAGTCGGAGTGCATAGTTCTGATTGGTGTCATTCTTTTTTCCAGCAATGGTATGCGTACGGCCTTTCCCAACAATGTATGGAAAACTGCTGGATGGCCGGGCATCTAGTCGGATCCAGGCTTCGATGCTAAGCGTATCACCAGATGCAAAATCAAGTGGACTCCCCTCACCAGGATCAATGATCTTTGGAAACCGTCCAGGCTTCGGCATGAGCGATTCGAGGCCATTCGTCCGGCGTCTCGTCCCCATGACTAATATTCCAGGACGACGATCTAGCTCATGCCCAAGCAACATATCATCCGTACTGAAAGCAATGGATGCTGGAGTACCATTGGAAACTTCGGCGGAAAATGATGCCGTACAACGAAAAAGCAAACTCGCAACAATTGCTAAACAACACTGCAAATCAACTTTTATGGAATACATAACGGACTCACCCAAGGAATCAACGTAACTTTCATACCCCAGACCACTGATTTCTTCTGTTATATCGTTTGATGCAACCTAGTGTACCGGCATCAATCCCAAAAAGCAGAAATTGAGTGGTAAAACAATGATTCTTGACCAGATATATCTGGTGGTCATTCAGAGTATACTCCCGGCAAGGACATGCTTGTAGATCCGTTTTTATGTTTTGTATAGTAATGGTATGTTCTAAGTGCTGATCTCGTCTAGAAACGTCAGCTGAGGATGAATAGATAGCTGCACTTTGGTATTTAGCCTTAAGTTTTCTCGAATACGAGCATACTTTCTCTCATGAAAAATTATCTCTACGTCTTTCACATTGGTTGTTTTGTTTTGACATGCTGTCTTGGGTGCGGCAGCAGCCAATCAGGCGCTGATAGCGAAGCTTCAATTTACGGTGACTCCTCGTACCCCATTCATGCAGTCCTTGTTTATGAAGACCAACAGCCAGTGCACCTCGAGGCAATGTCTGTTTACGGTAGCCCAAAATCAAACGTGAACAAGTTCCTCGCTCCTGTTTTTGAAGAACACGAGCAAAGGATTTCATATTTGATTGAACAAAAAGCCGAAAACCGTCGCCTCAGACAAGAAGAACAGACAAGGCTTGAGTCTGCACAAAGGAACCTTTCTGCAGAATACAAGGAGGCCAAACCCGAAGACAAATCCAGCGAAATTTCTAAGTCAAGAAATCCCCTAAAAGCTCTATCCAAGAGTCGTGCAACCAAGACAACTGCCGATAAAATGTTTTCAGAGCAATTCGAAACAGTAATAGCTCCAATTCAATTAGCAATACGTCAGCTTGATTCT
>JBDOMS010000684.1:0-3363 GCA_039831735.1 Pirellulales bacterium | reverse complement strand
AAGTATCTCGAGACGAGCATGCGTGGCAGCAGGAGTATCAACGCGGCGAACCAAGTGGGCCCGTTCATAAAATGGGAACGACAACACGGAGTGGGACAAAAACAACGTTCAAGCCAGACCCTCAGATTTTTCCTCAAACAAAGTTTTCGTGGGATACGCTGTCGCGAAGGTTAAGAGAACTAGCCTTTCTCAACTCAGGTGTTCGCATTACGTTCACCGATGCTGCAAGTGGTTCAAGTGAGGAATATTACTATGAACGAGGGGTAGAAGAGTTTGTAGAGCACCTTAATAAAGCAAGTGATCCAATCCACTCCGATGTCATTTCAATCAAGGGTGGTGGTGAGGGTGTAACGTGGGATATCGCACTGCAATACACAGGAGAGTTCACGGAAAGTCTTCATAGCTATGTCAATAATATTTCAACCACCGAAGGTGGTACACATGTTTCTGGTTTTCGTTCAGCCCTAACTCGGGCGCTCAATTCATATGGCAGAAAAACTGGTATTTATAAGGATCTCGTCCCATCGGGTGAAGATATTCGTGAAGGATTAACGGCTGTTATCAGTGTTCGTGTTCCAGAACCACAATTTGAGGGACAGACAAAAACAAAGCTTGGAAATGGTGAGGTGGAAGGCATCATCAACTCAGCAGTAGGTGATTTTCTTTCAAAGTATCTCGAAGAGCATCCCAAAAGTGCTAAGGCGATTGTTCAAAAAGGTGTGTTAGCAGCAGAAGCAAGAGAAGCTGCAAAAAAAGCAAAAGCACTGCTTCGTGAACGAAAAGGTGCTCTTTCAGGCGGTGGTCTCCCTGGGAAATTACGTGATTGCACAAGCCGCGATGTTGAGAGGTGCGAACTCTATCTTGTTGAGGGTGATTCGGCAGGAGGGAGTGCCGAGGGAGGCCGTCACCGTGAGTACCAAGCTATTCTCCCACTGCGGGGAAAGATCATCAACGCGTATAAAAGCCGTGATGATAAGGTATTGGCCAATGAGGAGGTGCGAAGTGTCATTTCAGCAATTGGAGCTGGCATTGGTGAAGAATCCGATCTTGCGAAACGTCGGTATGACAAAGTTGTCATCATGACTGATGCCGATGTAGATGGATCACATATACGAACACTACTACTTACGTTTTTCTACCGTCAAATGTATCGCTTGGTTGCTGAAGGTCATGTTTACGTTGCCCAGCCGCCACTTTTTCGGGTTCGTAATAAAAAGAAGGTGTACTATGTTCAGACCGAAGAAGAGATGAAAAATCAACTTCTTGACCAAGGTTTGGGCGAAGGTGTTTTTCTTCCGGGTGATGGCCGTGAAATAGCAGGGGAAGACATGAAAAAACTCTGCCGAACTCTTTCGGGACTTGAGGATGCATTAGTCGCGCTTGAGAAACGAGGCATCAGTCTTCGCGATCATGCAGAGCGAAGAGATGCAACTTCGGGGAGGCTGCCTATGTACCATGTGTACTATGGCCTCGAAGAACGATGGTTCACAAATCGGGATGATGTTGAAGTATTTGTGAAGGAACATGAGCAAGAAGCAGGCCGTGAACTTGCGGTTGGGCGAGCCGAGGAAGCAGAATCGGTTGGGGATACAACACCTGGGACGGCTCCAGATACCGGCAGTGATCAGCTTATTGTCATTGACCTTCATGAAGTGCGCAGTATCAATGCCGGTATCAAGGAACTTGAAGCGATGGGATTTGGTATTAACTCTCTTCTGCCAGAAGATCGCACGGGTCGAGAAGAAGCTCGCTACACCTTGAAGCGAGGAGAAAACAAGATTGGACTTGAGGATCTCCGAGGTCTTTTGGCGGCGGTACGTCGAGCTGGCGAAAAAGGCCTTGCCATCACGCGCTTCAAAGGTCTGGGTGAAATGAATGCTGAGGAGTTACGTGAGACAACTCTTGATCCATCAAACCGCACCCTTTTGCGAGTGACCATGGATGATGCGGCAGCTGCCGATGATCTCTTTCGAGTGTTGATGGGAGAAAAAGTGGAACCAAGACGTGATTTTATTGAGCGACATGCGCTTGATGTGAAGAATTTGGATGTGTGATGGGATGCTGCTAAAAACGAATTGCGAGGCCAGCATCAGAAAAGAAGTTTGCGGCATCACGAGTGAGTCCCCATCCCACCCGAAGACCTAGCTCCACATTTTTACCAAGTACGATATGGGTGCCGGGAGAAAAGAAAGGCCGATTGACATCGTCAGGAAGTCCTTCTGTGAACGTTCCAAAATACTCGGTGTGGATTTCCCAACGTTGGGACATTGGGTATCTGATAACAACAGATGGTCCCCAACGACTAAACCATTGTGCGGCGTCTTGAGCATAGGCATATCGAATGGCTGCATCGCACCGCCACTCACCAGGAAACTTCCATCCAAAAACAGCAGTTGCAACAGGTTCGGTGCCAAACTCTTCACCATACATAGGAGTCGTTGCTTCCATGATGAAACAGCTTTCAGGAATAAGCCCATCTTGTTGAGATGTGGCCAGCTTGAAACCGTAGAGAAAGTTTGATTCATAGAGTGTGTGCCCACCTTCTGGGAGCTCCCCTGCTTCCACACTTGTGACCACATTGCCTTGAGAACCAACCGAGTAATTTACACCCAGTCGCCATTCCCAAACATCACTACGACCAATTCGAACAATCATTTCAGGGTAATTATTCGTTGGAAGTCCATTACGATTCTGGATATAAACATGCGACGTTTCTGTGAGTGTCGTACCGGGCTTAACACAAAAAACAGAAGGCGTGAAGGCATCACGATCTGTGTTCAGCTCCAGTGGTTCCTGAGCAACAATCATCGGACTCACCGTTGTGACAGAAACAGTCAACGAAAGGATGAACAAACGGTGAGCAGAAATAAAAAACCAACGTCGATGCTTAGGCTTACATGGAACCATGTAAAATACGTCGGTGTTTTGATGCCCGTCTAACTTGTTTTAGCGTCAGCATCTGTACATCCTCATAAAGCTACGTATCGACCTTAGAACCCCTATTTTCTCAGAGCGTCGTCTGATCGATGATTTGCTGAGCGTTTCTGGAAATGCTGAGGTGAGACGCCAGCAACTCTCTTGAAGGCTTTCGAAAATTGATAGGGATCAGTGTAGCCGAGTCGCTGAGCAGTCTGCTGAACTTGGAGGCATTCATGAGTAAGGTAATCTGCCGCCAAACTCATTCGTTGTCTGAGGAGGTAATGATATGGGCTTTGTTCTCCAAAACGCTTGAAAAGTCTACAAGCATATGCCGCTGAAATACCAAATTCATCAGCAGCTAATTCGATCGATGTAAGTCGTTGACGTTGATCACGAAGGAATGCTTTGAATGTTTCAAAGGTTTTATGAGCGATCAGATCAATA
>JBDOMS010000340.1:0-3372 GCA_039831735.1 Pirellulales bacterium | reverse complement strand
CGCACGATGGGTTGTCTCCAAGACAAACAGAAGCAAGTTGATCGTCACCTTTGTCAATTTCAAGAACGACCGCATCGCCAGCCCTGTCAGCTGCAACGACGTTTATAATTGGATAGACGTCACCAGAAACCGTCATGACTCCAAAGTGATGAGATGACGTTTCGTTAAGCACATGGTGATTCGTAACAACATGCCCTGAACTTGAGAGGATCCAGCCACTCGCCATGCTTCCGAGATGCCAGTCGTTGCATTTGTCACACTTATAGATTGAGCCAATCACGACAATCGCTGGTGTGACGGCCTCATAGAGAGACTGTGCTGCAGTCAGTGAGCAGAGCGTTGCTGAATGATCAAGATACACGGTCTTGCCCTCAGTCGCCTTCAGTTGAACAGCAACCTGCTCTGCGTTAAGCGTGCTCTGTCCATGAGAATGCTGAGTATCTACAAGATGAGCAAGCTTAGATAAAAATGTTTTGGTGAGAATGTCATCATTGACAACCGTTGTTGGTGTGGCTGCAAGGATGGAGGTAGGAAGCGTCCAAAGAAAAAAGAATAGTCCCAGAACAATCATATGAGGAAGGCGTGTGCTCATAGTCAAAGGGTACGCTCTATGCCTCGTCATGGATCGAGGATTTTCATCATCAGATACTCATTTTTGAAAAGGTTGCTGGACGCAGACGGAATAACCGGACATCATTACCTAGGCGTCACGTTTTGATTCCCACAGTCCGGTGCTGGAAATGAGTCTCGCGAGTACGGTTTCTTGCGTGTCGAAAACAGTTGTTTGTTATTCTTTAAGGAGTTGCACCGGAAAAAAGCGCTGCAGTCGTGTCTGCTGATGGACGTGACGCCACTGATGAGAGGACGACCATATGAAGTTCTGGTCACTGCTTGTACTTCTGACTGCTGCCATTGCAGGTGCAGATGAGGCACCAAATATCATATTGATTGTGGCAGATGATCTTGGCTGGTCAGATGTCGGGTATCACGGTGCAGACTTAATTGAAACACCATCGATTGATGCGCTCGCTGCGGAGGGCATGCAGTTTTCTCAAGCCTATGCCATGCCTGTGTGTTCACCAGCGCGTGCAGCATTATTGACCGGCGTGCATCCAGCAAGAATCCCGCTGACGGTCTGGTCGGAGGGTTCTCAACGTGGGCCACAACGTCGGCTCCTTTTACAGGCAGAGTCATCTCATGATCTTCCGCTTGAACAGGTGACACTTGCTGAGCAACTTCAGTCACGAGGGTATCTCACAGCACTCATCGGAAAATGGCACCTCGGTGATGCAGCACATTTTCCTGAGGCTCAGGGATTCGATATCAATATTGGTGGAACGCATTGGGGTGCTCCACATACCTTCTTCTGGCCCTATCGTGGAAGTGGGCGTTTTGGAAATGAATTTCGATATGTCCCAGGATTATCGTTTGGCGAGGAGGGGGAGTATCTTACTGATCGACTGACTGACGAAGCTGTTCGGTTCATCAAGAAAGCACGTGAACGTCCATTCTTTTTAGTCCTTGCGCACCATGCCCCGCACACACCCATCGAGGCAAAACTGGAGGATATCAACTATTTTGCAAAAAAGGTTCGACCAGACATGCACCATCAAAACCCGGTGTATGCTGCGATGGTCAAAAGTCTGGATGAGAGTGTTGGGCGTGTTCGTGACGTGATCAGAGAAGAGGGATTAGAAACAAACACAGTCATTATTTTTACCAGTGATAACGGTGGGTATATCGGCATTGATCGCCAGTCAGGGCAAACAGTTCCGGTAACCTCAAATTTTCCGTTGCGATCAGGGAAAGGATCGTGTTATGAAGGGGGTGTGCGGGTGCCCTTCTGTATAAAGTGGCCTGGGAAAACCCAGCCTGGTCAAATCTGTACGACGCCCATGAGCCTGCTTGATGTGATGCCAACATGTATCACAGCCCTCGGATTGGAAGGAGAAAAGGATCTCGATGGGGTGAGCCTTGCGCCAGTGTTCAACAATCCCAAAGCACGACTTGATCGAGATTCGTTGTACTTTCACTATCCGCATTACTATGCAACGACAACACCTGTGTCGGCTGTGCGTCATGGTCACTGGAAACTCTTACATTACTACGAAGATGATCATTGTGAACTCTATGACCTTGAAAATGATCCACAGGAACAGCGCAACTGTGCTGAAAAGGAGATGACACGGGTCACAATATTGCAAAAGATGCTCAATGATTGGCGAATTGAGACAAATGCTCGCAAACCCATTCCAAATCAACACTATAAAAGACGTTAGGACAGTTCCTGAGACAGCCTGCGTTCAATAAAGATTGATCCACATGAGATCACCAGGCACCAAGCGCAACACGCATAACACTGCATTGGAAAAGAGATTCCATTATCAAGCAACAAGCCAGTAAGACCAGGGCCTATCGCTGTTGAGAGCACCATGACTGTTGTGGTGAGTGAGCGGATCGCCCCCAGATGTTTCGTGCCGTAAAGGAAGGGCAAGAGTGCACCCCATAGAGCGCCCGAGACGCCCATCGTAACGCCCATCAATCCGAGTGCGACATACCACACGCCGACATGCGTGGTAAAACCAACTAGTAACATGCCGATGCCGATAGGCACTAACAGGAAAGGCAGTAAGCGGTGGCCTCCAAAACGATCCACAGCCCATCCTGAAATAAAGGAAGCAATAACGCCGGCGATCGCAAAACATGAAATACCTGGAGCCATTACAACAAGAGACCACTGCTTGATTGCTGAAATGTGAGTCTGGTTAAAGAAAAGGACAGTGCCCATGAATCCAGGAGTGAGTAATGTTGGGAGAAGAGCTGGGAGAAGCCAGTGACGAAGTGCGTCGCTACGTTGCCACTGGCGCCCGTAGAGTCCGGAATGTCCGTCAGCATGAGAAAGCTCCTGTGGTGTTCGCTTGCCTCCGAGCAGCCAGATTAAGCAAGGACCAACTCCAATTAATAAGCACGACGCACCAGCGACCCACATCGAACGCCAGCCAAAAGATTGAATACACATAATTGCCGGGGCGGCTAAAAAAATCTCACTGGTCGGATAACCAAGGTTGGCAACAGCGACTGCCCGCCCCCGGTGAGCAACAAACCATCGTCCAATGGCTGTCATCGCAATGTGGCCAAACATGCCTTGCCCACAGAAGCGGAGCAGAAAAATGGCAAGAAAAAGTTCCCAGACAGTTGTGCTGATTGCTAACAAACCGGCCGCAAAAGCAAATACACACGTGGTAAGAAATGCGACATAGTGAGGACGAACCCTGTCGACGACAGACCCTTGCCAAAACATCAACGCAGCTGAAGACAGTGTGGCAAGGGTGTACAGACCACCCCAACGCCCGTCGCTCAACGCGTACTCCT
>JBDOMS010000516.1:0-3388 GCA_039831735.1 Pirellulales bacterium | reverse complement strand
GGTTTTCTCAAGATCTTGCTGTTTGGTCATTCGTCGTGTTCGTTGCCCTCCTTGTGCTTCTCACGCGTTTTGCATGGAAACCCATACTTGAGGGCCTCGAGAAAAGAGAGCAGGGAATCGCTGACCTCATTGCAGCCACGCAAGCAGCCAACGACGATGCCAAACAATTGCTTGCATCCTATGAAAAAAGGCTCGCTGAAGCTTCCGAAGAAGTACGCGAAATGCTTGAGGAGGCCCGTCGCGACTCAGAGTCTACTCGCCAGACAATCATTGCAGAGGCTCGGAAAAGCGCTGAAGAAGAGAGAAGCAGGGCACAGAGTGAAATCAACCTCGCGAAAGACAAAGCCATATCCGAGATTGCAGAAAAAGCAGGGCGACTGGCTGTTGATGTCGCTGGTAAGTTTCTGCACGAAAAGCTGAGCGATGACGATCAAACTCGACTTGTACGCGACTCCATCTCATCGATTTCAGGTCGCCCGAGTATCAACTGAAAAGGAAATGTAGATACCTACTCATGTCATATGAAGGCAGTCAAAAGGTGAATGAATCTTCTTCAACAAATGAAGTGGACATTGGCACTGAGCAAGTGGCTCACGTCTACGCAAAAGCTATTGTTGAAGCAGCTGACGCTGCTGGCTGCCGAAAAGAAGTCGTTTCACAACTCAATATGCTGGCCCATGACGTTCTTCCAAAAATCCCTCAAGCACTAGAAGTCTTTGCATCGCCAAAGGTTACAACTGATGCAAAGGAAGAAGTCATCAATCGTCTTGCAAAAGGACGCTTACAGCCAACTACCACACACTCGCTTCATATCCTTGCTCGTCACGGAAGGCTTGGCATCCTTGCTGCTGTTGCGAAAGCCACCTCTCGTCTTGCGGATGAGCTTGATGGGATTCATAAAGCTTTGTTTACGACAGCCGTTCCACTTACTGATGAAAAAAAGAATGACGTACTGAAGGACGTTCAGCAATCTCTTGGGATGTCCCTGAGGCCTTCATTCGTTGTTGATGCCTCCATCATTGGAGGACTCGTTGTGCAAATTGGTGACACTATTTACGACCAATCGGTTGCAACTAGTTTGACAAAACTAGGCAACCAACTTCGTCAAAGAAATATTTCTGCCCTCCAGACTGGTGAATACTCATGGCAAACCTGACTGATGAAATTGCATCTATCCTTCGTGAAGAAATTGTTCGATATGAATCGGGCATTGATGTCCGGCAAGTGGGACGTGTTCTAGAAGTCGGCGACGGAATTGCCCGCGTGTGGGGCCTTTCAGATGTCATGGCCGGCGAAATGGTTGAATTTCCAGGAGGTATTACAGGCCTCGCTTTCAACTTGGAAGAAAATTCAGTTGGTGTCATCATTCTTGGGGACTATCTCAAAGTTACTGAGGGCGATGAGGTCAAGAGCACTGGAAAACTCTTGTCTGTTCCCGTTGGTGATGCAGTCATTGGCCGTGTGCTTGATCCCCTTGGCAATCCTCTTGATGGGAAGGGTCCAGTTGCTTCTGATCAGCGACGGCCAGTGGAGACACTCGCACCGGGCGTTGCCGAACGATCACCAGTTCGAGAACCACTCCAGACTGGTATCAAGGCAGTAGATGCCATGACTCCTATTGGTCGTGGTCAGCGAGAATTGATCATTGGCGACCGCAAGACTGGTAAAACCGCCATTGGCATTGATGCGATCATCAATCAGAAAAACAGTGGCGTCAAATGCTTTTACGTTGCAGTTGGTCAAAAGGATTCCTCTGTCGCTGTTGCTATCGATGTTCTTCGAAAGCACGGTGCGATGGATTACACAACCGTAATTGTGGCAGGCGCTAGTGCTGCTGCACCGCTACAGTACATCGCTCCTTATTCAGGAACTGCGATGGCAGAGCATTTCATGTATGACGGTCAGCATGCACTTATTGTCTACGATGACCTTTCAAAGCAAGCAACAGCCTACCGCCAACTTTCTTTACTCATGCGACGTCCTCCAGGGAGAGAAGCCTATCCTGGTGATGTTTTTTATGCTCACAGCCGACTTCTTGAAAGATCATCGAAACTCTCTGATGAACTTGGTGGCGGATCGCTGACAAGCCTTCCTATTATTGAAACTCTTGAAGGTGAGGTGTCCGCGTACATTCCAACGAATGTTATTTCTATTACAGACGGACAAATATATCTTCAGCCCGATTTGTTCTTTGCTGGACAGCGTCCGGCCATGAATGTTGGAATCTCTGTTTCACGGGTTGGTGGTGCTGCTCAAACAAAGGCCATGAAGAAAGTATCTGGTGGTCTTCGTTTGGATCTTGCATCTTTCCGTGAACTCGAGGCTTTTGCACAACTTGGAACAGACCTCGATGCAGCGACACAGCAACGTCTCGACCGAGGCTATCGCATGGTTGAGTTACTGAAACAAGGCCAGTATCAACCGTTAGAAATGGTTGATCAGGTTCTTTCGATTTATGCTGGAACCCGGGGACACCTTGATGACGTAAAGCGAGATGAGGTCGCATCTTGGGAAAAATCTTTCCTCACGTTTGTAAAGGATCAGATTCCTGAACTAAGAAATCGAATCATTGAATCCAATGAACTTGATGATGAAAGTGAACGTCAACTCGAGGCAGCTATCGCTGAGTTCAAAAGACAGTATGCATCTGGAGTTGATGAACAGAAATCCTTGGCAACCGGTGCAGCTAGCTAAGTTTTGTAATATATTAAAAACGTAGGTTTACCACACAATGGCACAGGCGAGAGCACTTGATCGAAGACGCAAATCTGTACGGAACATCCGTAAGATTACTCGCACTATGGAATTGATCGCAACGGCTCGCTTCAAGAAAGCGATGGACCGTTCGATTGCTTCTCGAGACTACACGTCACACCTCGCAAAAATTCTTGCCAATATTGCAGCCGTTGGAACTGAGTCATCACACCCTTTACTTGATGTTCGTCCTACGAAAAACACTGCAATTCTTGTTCTCACAGGCAATCGCGGATTGTGCGGGGGATATAATTCGACGATCGTCCGTCAATCGCTTGCTATTCTCGGTCAATGGAGAAGTGAGCAGGTACGTGCCGACGTCGCTGTTTCTGGCAAAAGAGGCATCTCAGCACTTCGGTTTCGAGGTGTTGATATTCGCAAAGAATACACTGAGTTTGAGGATAAACCGCAGTTTGATTCTGTAGCTCCAATTGGACAATCATATCTATCCTCGTATTGTTCTGGTCACATTGACCGGCTCGATGTGGTGTATACAAAGTTTCACAACATTGCTCGTCAAGAGGCTGTCATAGAGACGCTTCTTCCCCTGGCATCACCCGAATCTGCAGATGACGGTGCTTCATCACAACTCCTTGCCTCGCAGGAATACGACTTTTATCCATCAGCTGAAAGC